>NZ_JBIYSM020000032.1:0-54629 GCF_044759095.2 Brevibacillus soli | reverse complement strand
CAGGTACTTCTTTTTTCCGTAGTCGCTGGGGATTTTCCTTTGTTTAAGGACATTATTTCATACACCAGAATTTATAAATTTGGACATCCCATACAGCCGCTAGAAAAGTGCTCGGGGCCCCGCCCGGCGAAAAAAGGGACCCCACTCGGCTCAGCGATAGCTACCGCCGAGTGGGGTGAGAATAGCTAATGCCGGGTGGGTTTTCTTGTTGGTTTACAAGTCCTCTCTGCGGACGTATAATGAGAATCGTAATCAATGATAATAAATCTCATTATCATTCGCTTATATATGATTTTCATAGGGGGAGGACTTCTTTTGAACAAGAAACCTGTATCACTGATTCTTGCTACGACGCTGCTTGCCGCCTGCACGGCGCAGGGACCTGCAGCAAACCAACCTGCTGCCGAGCAGCCGGTCCCTGCCGGAAAAGAGACGAAGAAGCTGGCTGTTGAGAGAGCGGGAACCGGCTTTGATACTGCAGCCAACATGTTCGCCTACGCGGAGTTCGAACTTTCGGGAGAGCCGCTGGCCGAGTCGCTGGGCCTTGATCTGGACCTCTTGGACGCAGGTAAACCTGACAGCCCTACCCCGTTCGACTACGCTGCAGGCATTGAATCCTATGAATATTCCGAAGAGGCCATGTACGAAGTGGTGGAAAAATCAGGTTTGGGCCTGCACCTGGTAAACGGCCCGATCAACCAGAAACGGGCTGGATCTAAAGATCCGCGCCAGGCGCTGGCCGAGCGCTACTACACTTTGGCCGGGTCCGTCGGATACGCACCGCAGGAGCTGTTCCAAAACATGTTCCCGACGTTCGTCGAGTACGCTTCAGGTGATCCGCACTACATCCAAAAGGTGGACACCAGCAAGTTTGCCGACGGAGAGAACGGACGGTACATACCAAAGTATCAGGTGGATTATGCCACTCTCCGCTGGGACCGCAGCAAGATGGAGCCGGTGTTGACGCCGTCTGCGGTGGGTGCCACCTATTTGAAACAGGCGCTGTGGCTGGGAGACTTTTTGAGCGGCTTCCACACCGTGGACAAGGATGAGGAACTGGAAGCTGCATCACCTGCGCAGGACAAAGATCCGAACATCCGCCTCGGCGTAAGTACGGCTGACGGCTTACAGGGTGTACTTTTGGCAGAAGGCGTATGGAACAAGCTGGCGTTTGTCCGCGACCGCATGTTCCTGCACGCAGCCGACGGAAAACTGGGAGCCACGCCGGGAACCGGCTATGATCCGGCCAAAGGATTTGTCTACATGCCGCACGGAGTCAAAGTGACGGAAGACGGCAACAAGGACTTCCCGGGCGTAAAAGAGCTGAGCGTGACGGACAAGCGCAGCCTGCTGCAGGATCAATGGTTAATGATGTGGGCCGCGTCCGAATTCTTCGGAACGACGGACCAGCGCCCTGCCAACCCCAATCAAAATCCGGCGTTCCGCGCCGTCTTTGACGGGCAGCCGTTTCCGTCCGCTCCGGCAGCCAATCTGGACGCAGACCCATCCAACGACGTGAAGGCGGACGATCCGTATTCTCTGAACCGCGACGTCCTATACACCCTGTTTGCCAACCTGCAGGCGATGCACTGGAACGAGAGTGAGCAGACACTGGTGGACGAACATTCTGGCGTGGTTAACGGACAAGGAACCCTGGTTGATACCTTCCAAATCGGTTACGCGCTGGAATCGCTCAGACTGTTCCAGCGCGCTGTGGACGGCATGCCATTGGGTTACGCCAGTGGAGAAGCGGCCAAAGGGCTGAATACGCCGGAAGGACAAAAAGCATTGAAAATGATCAAGGGGCAGGCCGACTTCATCCTGAACAATCTGTGGGACAACGGCCTTGTGGCCAACGGATACCGCATCGGCAAAGGCAAGCTGGAAGAGGCGAAAACCCTGCGGGCGCAGTTGGGCGCGATCCGTGGTTTGACCGCAGCCTTTCTCGCCTTCCAGGATGATAAATATCGCGCTGCTGCCCGCGAACTGTTTGAAAATACGACCAAGACCTTCTGGGACGCGGAAGCGGGTGTGTACCGCGACGTCGCCGGCAAAGAGAACGACTATGCCTACGACCCGTATTTGGCGGGGGCTGTTTCTGCGGCGCTGCGCGTCGGCATGCTGAACCTCGTGAACACCGATGCAGACAAGGAGAAATATCCGTCACTGGAACTCGGGACGCTGACGGAAACCTACACTCGTTTCTTCCGCACGGTGATCAACGGTCCTACGTTGGCACATGGCATGCAGGCGAGTGAGTTCTGGGATACCGGCGACTTTTACCTGCAATCGGGTGACAAAGAGGGCAACACGGACGGCGATACGGTGCCGCAGATTCAGGCAGCCGTCGAAGGGAACGGCCCGTTTGGCATCGCTCCTGTCCTGCTCCCGGTCACGGTGCGAAAACAATAGGGAGGCAAGTCTTACATGAAGAAACGGCGACAATTATACACTTGGGCAGGGTGGGGGCTGGTGATGGCCCTCGCCCTTTCCCTTTCCGCTTGCAGCGAGCCGCAAACCATTCGCCAAACTCCAAGCGAGAGTCGGCCGATCGCCATAACCGCTGACGGAAAGCAGGTGCTGACAGCCAATATTGATGTTCCCACGCTTTCGATTGTGGACATAGCCTCCCGCAAGCTGACGGCAGAAATTCCCGTGGGCAAGGAGCCGCGCAGCGTGGCGCTCTCTCCGGACAACCGGCTGGCGTATGTGACGGCCATGCAGGACGATCAGGTACAGGTAGTCGATCTGGAAAAGCGGCAGGTAATCGCCTCCGTCAAGGTTCCTCATCAACCGTTTGCGGCTGTGACCAGCCCGGATGGCTCGCTGCTATACGTCAGCTCCTACCGCGGCGGCGTGGTCAGCGCCATCGATACAGCAACTTTCAAGGTGGTCAAACAGCTGCGGGTTGAAGCCGAACCGCGCGGGCTGGCGCTCTCTGCTGTCGGCTCGGAGCTGTATGTCAGCCACTATCTGAACGGCCATATCAGCATCGTCGATACGAAGGCCTGGAAGCTGAAGAAAATGGTGCAGCTGGCGGAAACTCCTGAACCGCCGAACCACGACCAAAAAGTGAGCCAGGGACTGCCCGGCATGGTGGAGAACATGACCTTTAGCCCGGACGGTAAGCAGATCTGGCTTCCCCATTTGCTGACCAACGTGGATACGCCCATTCAGTTTGAATCTACCGTGTTTCCCACGGTGTCGGTTGTCGACACGGAAGCAGAAGCGGAACGGATTGGCGAGCGGAAACACTTGTTCAAGCAGATGAACATCGTCAATGTCAAAAACGAGACAGAAATCGTCTCCAACCCCGCCGACGTCGCCTTTTTGCCGGACGCAAGCAAAGCGTTCGTAGTGATGGGCGGAAGCGAGGACCTGATGACGTTTGACCTGCGCAGAGGAGGTAAAGCAACACAGCTGCTACGCCGCATTCCGGGCGCTAACCCGCGAGGTATGGTCATCTCACCCGACGGAAAGACGCTGTACGTGCACAACGCGATGAGCCACGACCTCGTCTGGATTGAAACAGGCGGCTCTGATCCGTATAAAAAAGCAAAAGTGTCGGGCGAGCCGCTGAAGCTCATCGCAAAGGACTCACTTCCTGCAGACGTCCGCGCCGGAAAAGTGATGTTCTTTTCCGCCAACAGCGACCGTTTCGCGGCGCCGATTACCGGCAAAAACTGGATGAGCTGCGCTTCCTGTCACTTTGACGGGGAGATCAATGGCCTGACCATGCAGTCGGCAAAAGGACCGCGCAATCTTCCGAGCAACGTCCTCACTACCAAGACGGGCTTGATGACATGGGATGGCAGCCGCGATGATTTTGCCGATTACCTGCTGACGGTACAGGCAGAAATGGGGGGCATGACGCAGTTCGATCCGACCAAGCCGCTGCCGCCCGAGGTACAGAAGATATTCGATCAGATTTTTGCCTATCTGGATTACCGGGATTCGCTGCCTGTACCAAAGAGTCCGTATCGCCAGCCGGACGGTTCACTTACCCCGCTCGCCGTTCAGGGAGAAGCCCTGTTCAAAGGAAAAGCGGGCTGCATTACCTGTCACGCGCTGCCCAACTATACCGATAGCGACAAGGCGGTTGGGAAAGATGGCAGCTTGACGGTACTTAACAAATCGTTCCTGCACGATGTAGGGACGGGTACGGACGCAGACAAGGGGGCGCCAAAAGGGGATGGTCGGGCTCATTTCCAAAACCCCCGCAAGCCAGGCGAATTTGACACGCCGACGCTTCGCGGCGTCTGGGCCACGGCTCCGTACCTGCACGACGGAAGCGCCGCCACGATCGAAGAAGTGCTCGTCAAGCGAAATCCGCAGAACCGGCACGGCAATGTAAAGGGCCTGACCGAGCAGGAGCGGAAGGCGCTGGTGGAATACGTCCTTTCGATAGACTGATCAATCCTATAAGTTATACACAGGCGATGTGCATAACCCTCCTCCGTGCGTATCAGCGGAGCTTGTGGATTGTGTGGATTTTGTTGAAAAAAATATCAAAATCACCACAACTATTTGCCTTTATGGACGTATAAATTAGTGGAAAACAAAACGGAGGCAAAGCGCGGTTGCGCAAACGATACAGGAGGATTGTAACATGAAGAAAAAATGGCTGTCCGCACTGTTGATGCTGGCAGTAGCTGGTGCTGGCACCACTGCCATCGGTGAAGGCGTGATTCGAATTTCCATTGACGGCGAGCGGGTCGTCTCCAATGTGGGGGCATCCAATGCGGAGTCCGTAGAGGAACTTGTCCACAAGCTGGGCGGGTTTACAAGCTACGACCGAAAATCAGGCAAACTGCAGGTGGAAAAACCGCAAGTGAACATTCTGGTTTTGGAAGGCACACAACAAATGCGGAACAAAAACGTCGTGCTGAGCAACCCGATCAAAGGGTACAGCGACAAGGACATTCCCCGCACCTTCAACGTGTTTGTCGAGGTGGATGAAGCTCCTGTTGCAAGGGAGCTGAAAATGCGCCTGGTTCTCATGGGACCGGACGGCAAAGAGGTTGACCACGGCAAGGATTGGACCTACTCTACGAAGAGCGGCACGAGCTTTTATTTCTCCGAACCGTTCGTCTCTGCCAAGTTCCGCGAGTACGGCACCTACAAGGTTCAGCTCCGTATGAAGTCAGAGAAGTACAGTGATTACATTGTCGTGGGCGAAAACAGCTTTACAGTTGGGCGCTAAATTTTATGGCTTGGATGCGTTTTCACATGACTTGTTTGCATGGTATAATAGACTCTAACGGAAATATACATCATCTGTAAGCAAGTACATGACGAAAGGAAAGATGGAAGCGAATGGAGACGAATCCCGCGCGGTCATCCACAGATACAGAAGGTCCGAGTATACGGATTGCCTGGAAGGATGAGCAATCGATCGTGGCTCAATGGCACATGACGAAGGAGTTTGAGTTGGAAGTGGAGCGAAAGTTTTCCATTCCGTTTGACGAACTGCCGTTTGTCCTGCGCCTGTTCGATGTGACGGACCGAAGTGAGATCCGCAATGATGGGACGGACATTTACACTGACTTCGACATTAACCTCCAGTCGTCCGAGTGGATACTCTACGGTGTCATCGAAGGAATGACCTATTGTGTTGATCTGGGGATACGGATGGTTGACGGAAGATTTTATTCGCTGACGAGATCACAGCCGATTTAAGCATGACTCAATAGACAAAGGTTCTCCCATTCAGGAGAACCTTTTTAACGTATATGAATTTATAAATTTGGACATCCCATACAGCCGCTAGAAAAGTGTTCGGGGCCCCGCTCGGCGAAAAAAGGGACCCCACTCGGCTCAGCGATAGCTACCGCCGAGTGGGGTGAGAATAGCTAATGCCGGGTAGGTTTTCTTGTATGATGCTGTTCTTTGAGTTTATTACCTCCAGGCGTGAACCTGCTGCCGCATACGGGTCATATGATCCCGGATTTGCGTCCGGAAGCAGTCCCAAGCGCCGTAGATGAAGTTTGTCAGCAGGTCAGGTGACCTCCTACGGCAATGATTGGTACTCCTGACGGTACGCTTCCGCCCGCTGACGGTAGACCCGGGTGGTCATCCGCACGATTTCCAGATCGCTTTCGGTCAGCTCTCGAATGATCTTTCCCGGAGAGCCCATGACCATCACGCGGGGAGGGATGACCTTGCCGGACGGGATAAACGTATGGGCGGCAACAAAAGCCTCCTCGCCGATCTCCACTCCGTCCAGCAGAATGGAGCCCATCCCGATCAATGCGCCGCTTAAAACGGTGCAACCGTGCAGAATCACATTGTGTCCCACAGAGGCGCGGTCCTCCAGCACCAGGGGAAATCCTTCATAGCTGTGCAGCGTACAGTTGTCCTGCACGTTTACCTCTGCCCCCAGGGTAATGAGAGATTCGTCACCGCGAATGACGCTGTTGAACCAGACGCTTGCGTGTTCGCCGATAACGACATCGCCGATGATGCGTGCGCCAGGGGCGAGAAACGCCGTGTCGGCGACGCGGGGGTAACGTCCTTGAAACGGGTACAACATGAGCTATCCCTCCCATCTTTATGGAAAAATAAAAACAGTCGGTGGAAAGTCCAACTGTTTTTTTCGGTGCACTATGGTTTGCGCGGCTGAAAATACTGAATACGCTTGTTGAAGAGATGCAACTCAGCCTTGTATTCACGGGCCAGGTAACGGCAAAACTCGTTTGCCTTGCTTTTGTCCCCGTGGGTGGCCGATTCAGGCAAGGAGATCTGGATAAAGTGCTTTTCCTGTCCGTTCACTTCTTTGGAACCCACACCACAGATGATGGCTTTGTATTCCTTGGGATCCTTGCCTTTTAAGAGGAACCACGAATCCTTTCCCTCGGGCCGTTCCTCAATGACGTAGGGAAAAGCTGCGTCGCCGTATGCCCAACCCAGCTGCTGTCCGGTTTTTTTGGTCATCTCTATGTATCGCTGCAGCTTCGCTTTCACGTCATCCAACGTCGCCTGGGCAGCTGTGGAACCTTCCACAAAATAAATATAGGCTGATTGAAAATTCACGGGTTCGTTCACTCCTAGTACCTGAAAATTCCCTTCAAATAGTGTAGCACTCCTGCCACTCTTTGACAACTTGCCAATGTAAGAAGGAAAACAATTGCTTGTTTTTTCAGAAAAGTTTATAATGTCCATAATATTTCATCTTTTCGCAAGGGAAAAAGAGGGTTAATGGAGGAGTGCACCGGATGCAAGAGGTATCAATACGGCACATTTATGAGACATTGAATACGATGCGCGCCATTGACGTCGTGAATAAAGAAGACTGGGAACGGGCTGCCAAGGATGCGGATCTCGATTCGTCCGTACAGCTGAATATCCTGTGGATCATTTACTGTTACGAAGGAGTTCGCGTCACGCAGATTGCCGACTGGACGTTCTGGCATCCCTCTTCCATCGTGATCCATATTAAAAAGCTGATGGAAAAGGGCTTGGTCACGATCGAAAAGTCGGAGCAGGACGGACGTGTGGTACACGTTTACCCCACCATCAAGGGCAGGGAAGCGATTGAAGCAAGCCGCCGCTGTGTTCCGTCTATATTTCGACTGACCTACGCCCTCGAGAAACTGGAAGAGCGCTACAGCACGGCAGTGGTGGAACTTTTCTTCGAGTGCCTGTCGTTCGTCGCCCAGTCCTTGCACGGAGCAGAGAAAGTTCGCTGGATTCAGGAAAGCGAGGATCGTATCCCCAATACCCAGCACCTGATTAGCTGAGAGTATCCACAGCCGTCTTCCTCAGATGAAGGCGGTTTTTCTGTAAATACGAATCATTTTGGGCCAAAAGGATGAATGACAGCGGAGGGGCATTATGGTAAACTTATAGAAATCAAAATATTTAAAAAACGAACGAACAGGAGGGATTGCTGAATGGATCACTACGACAACTTGTACGAAGTGACGGAGACCGCAAAGGTCCGGTTTCTCGGATTTGTAACGGATCGAACCCGACACGATTTTGGAATCATTTACACGCACAAGTTCTATGGAAAGCCATTGGTGATTTGCATGCAAACCGGGCAATCTACCCTTCTGAGTTCCGAGGATGCGATTAATCCCAACTATCTGCAAAAGATTTTTCGCCTAGACTGTCCGAACGAGGCGGAGGCGTTATCCCATTTCTTTCAGGAGTGTTTACCGTCCATGCCGTTTGAGGAAAATCAATATTAGAAAGTGGTCATTCCATACGGGCAGAGGGATTCCTCTGCTCCGTTTTGTGTTGAAAGGTAGGGAGTACTATGAAATTGTTCCGGCACAACTGGAAGGTGGAGGAGCCGCGAGCCACGGTGGTTCTCATTCATGGCACAGGGGAGCATCACGGCAGGTATGCTCATGTGGCGAGCTTTCTCAACGAACATGGCATAGAAGTGGTGTCGGGAGATTTGCCGGGGTGGGGAAGATCTCCCGGACTGAAAGGACACATCGACCGCTTTGAACAGTACCTGGACGCTGTGGAGGGATGGGTGGAGGAAGCGCGAACCGCAAACAATGGAAGGCGGACTGTGTTCGTGCTGGGGCACAGTTTAGGTGGGCTCGTAGCCACGCGGTTCGTACAGCAGTACAAGGAGCGGCACGCATTGGCCGGGTTGATCCTCTCCTCCCCCTGTCTGGAGCTGAAAATACCCGTCCCGGAATGGAAAAAGCAGTTGGCGTCCGTAATGGATCGCATTTGGCCGACGCTTCGACTGCCCAATGAGATCGAGCCGTTCATGGTGACGAGGGATCCGGACGTACAGGAACAGTACCGAACGGATCCCTACAACTATGCAAAAGTCAGCGTGCGTTGGTTCCGGGAGCTGCACCGGGCGATGCAGGAAGCATGGAAGGAGCGGGAGCAGCTGGACATCCCTTTGCTTGTGCTGCAGGCCGGCGACGATTGTTTGATCAATGCGGCTGCAGTGGAGCGCTTCGTCAGCGGAGTGCCGAGCCCGGATGTACGTTTCGTGAGCTTTCCTGGTTTGCATCATGAGGTAATGAACGAGCCCGAACGGGAAGAGGTACTGGAGCAGGTCGTCAACTGGATCGAACAACGGACTCCTTCTAATGTGACATACTAATTCGATCTTTATTTTCGTATATTTTCCTTATTGACGGAATTAGTGTGTCATATTAAGATAGAGATATCCTCAAATTGTATGACTAGTTAACGGCCAAATCCTTTTTGCCCGGCACTACTTTTCCGGAGGGATCCTTCTTATGGGTACGATTGTTTGTCAGACGTGCGGTACGATCATCGATCACTTTGAGTCCAATCAAGTGAAAACGCTTTACGGCGTCTGCGACTGCGACTGCCGCAAACGCGACCAGACGGAACAGGAGTAATCTGTATAACGTATAGAGAAGCAGGCGCTCACCTACGGGCGTCTTATTTTTTTTTTTGACATCCACCCCTTCATCCCTAATAATGGAGAAGAGTTAAAAAGTTGGGAAGAGGAGGAATTTTTCCATGAAACACAGACGCATCCAAGGATGGCTCAGCGCCGCTTTGCTGGCAGCATCCTTCTGGAGCGGAACGCCGGCACAGGCAGAAGAGATTGGAACCGAAATGAAAATAGTGCCGGATCAACCTCAGCCGTCTAAAGCCGGTATTGATCTATCCAAAAATTACGCAGTGTGGATTTCTGAGAATGATACGGACCGCGCAATCACCCTGTATGATTTGAAGGAAAAAACAGAGACACGAGTGGTCGCGAATGGCACGCAAAAATCGTATCTGAAGGTGGACGGCAACTACATAGCCTGGATCGATTCGCGCCATGGCGGCACCGATGTATACCTCTACGACATTGCCAAAAAGACGGAACGCCGGTTGACGTCCGGTACGGCAGCGGCTTCCGAACTGGAGATTCAAGGCAGCTACGTGGTCTGGACGGACGAGCGTGACGGGAAATCGGATATATATGCCTACGATATCAACAAGAACCAAGAACTTCGGGTCTCCCAAAGCGGCAAGGCAAGCCATCCAACCGTCGGCAACGGCTACGTCGCGTGGGAAGATCAGCGCAACGGCAACGCCGATATTTATTACTACAGCTTGAGCAAACGGCAGGAGTATTCCGCGAGCACCCACCGCAGCCAACAGAAGAACCCCAACATGGTGGGCACCAAAATCGTCTACGAGGATTCCCGAAATCAAAACAAGGAAGTGTACCTGTACGACATCAGCAAAGGCAAGGAAACTCGCATGACCGATGATTCAGACGAACAAGAATACCCGCAAATGTACGGCGATTTCATCCTCTATCTGGAAGACAACGATCTGAAAGTATACGATACGGATGAAGAGGGCAACTCTTACATCGAGCACAACATCTATGACAAGATCAGGCCGAGCATCTACGGAGACTACGTCCTCTTTGCAAAGCTGAATGAAGACAAAAAAGCACAGCTGTTTCTCTACGATGTAGATGACGAAGAAATCGAGCCAATCGGCGGCCTGAACGGTGAACCGAGCCAGCCTGACGGTGACTCGCGCTACGTGGTTTATGTGAACGAAGGAGACGACAATTCGGTTGTTTTGTTTGATGTGGAAACGAAAAAGATGGCCGTGATCAGCGATACCGAGACCGATCCGGAGCGTCCGCTTGTCAGCAACCAGTACGCAGTTTGGTACGACGGCGATGCTGAAGCGCTCATTTCGTACAACATCCGCAAAGGAGTCCGAGAGAGGGTTACGAAAAAAGCTGAAGAACCGCTCGGTGACATGTACGAACTGTCCGGCAGCCAGCTGTTCTGGATTCACGAGGGCCGAAACTACACCCTGAACGTCACCAACCTGTCTTCGGGTGAAACCAAGGAAATCAAGAGACTGCGCAAAAAGCCGAAAAGCCTGGATATCAACGGCGACTACCTTGTATGGATAACAGACGAAGGTTCCGATTACGGCAAGATTTATCTCTACAATCTCAAAGAAGAAGACGAGTTGGAAGTACTTGAGGACAAAGCCAAGGTAGAGGATGCGCGACTTGGAAGCAGCTTCATTGTATGGAGCCAATTTGTAGACGACAACTGGGATTTGTATTATTACGACCTTGAAAGAGGCAGGACCCGAGAGGTATTGCGCAGCGCAGCTCGCGACCAGATCCGCCCCCAGGCGGCAGGCAACTTCATCTACTTCGACGACAACCGCAATGCCGTCGGAAAGGGCAAGTACTTCCATGAGCTGTATGATTTGGTGGAAGGGCAATACAGCGACTACCTGTGGTCAGAGGATGCAGAGATTACCGAACCGCGTATGGGCGGCAACCGTCTGGTTTGGATTGACAAGCGTGACCGTGACAACCCAACGGTGTACACGGTTGCCTTTACAGAACCTGGGAACGACGGCGGAGATTCCGGTGACGGCTACAAGGAATACACCTTGATCGAGGTGTTAAGCAACGACCTGCTGCCGGAAATCATTGACGAAAACGATCCCGAGGACGTACACTTCGTCTTTTATCCCGATTCAAGCAAAGAAATGACAATCACGTTGGAAGAGGCGTTTGACGACTTGGACACCTTCATTGATGCCTTGAACAACACCGACTTTGATGATATCGTGGTTCGCGTCTTCTACTGATCAGCGAAACCAAACGAAAAAAGCAGGCCTACGAGCCTGCTTTTTTCAGTGTATAAGAATTTATAAATATGGACATCCCATACAGCCGCTAGAAAAGTGTTCGGGGCCCCGCCCGGCGAAGCGCAAATACGGGGCCCCCAAAAAGTAATCGGAATACTCTGCATAGCTACTCTTCACTTTTTGGGGTGGTCTTGAGCCGGGTGGGTTTTCTTATATGACAAAGATACGGATACGTCAGAACCAGTCCAACCGCAAACAAGAGAGCGGCGACAAAGGCCGGGAAGAGGTGCCAAAAATCCGTGTAACCCACCGCGTAGTGAATCCCGATTCCGGATGCAAAACCAGGCACTCCCGCGAGGAGCAGCGTCCACCAAATCCAGCGTGAGCCCTGCCGAAAGCCCCAGAGACTGATCAGTAAAACAGCCAGGCCATCGGAGACGAGTGCTCCGCCAAAGCCGGCCCGGTCGTGGGCGATCAGGGGAATCAGCCGTTCATTGATCGCGCTCAGCATCTCCGGTGTGGCGCAAAGATAGGCCAAATCCTCCGGTACGAAAACGTGTGTCATTCCGATGATCGAGATCACGAGGCCAGCCGCTGTCAGGCCAAATCCGATGATGACGAAACAGAGCTGTCCCCACAGCGAACAAACCCATGTGCGGTTGTTGCGAAGCTGAGGCGGCAAAGCTGGCAGCGTTTGATCGGCTGGCGCCCGTACGCCTAGAACAAACAAGGGAAAAAGCGAGAGGGAAAGGACCGCGTGCAGGATATCGAAGTAACCGTACCCGATAAACAGAAAAAAACTGGCGAATCCTGCAGAACCGGAAATGAGCAGAACCTGTCGCGCCCAGTGGAGACGATCGCGCAGACCAAACAGAGCGAGCTCTAGGTAGATGATTCCGATGGAGATCATGGTTCCGGCCAGGCTGATGCGGTCATGTGACATGAATAAAAGCAGTCTCTCGTTGATCTGCTGCAGTTGTGCGCGGGTGATTCCCAGAAACGCTTCGTCGTAAGGCAGGACTACTGTCGTAACGGCAACCAGCCAGGCCAAGCTCCCTCCGACAATCATGCCGATCGCAAGCAAAACAGCGCACATCCAAGCGGACAGGAGCGGAATCTTGTTTTTCTGCAGGGGAACTGCAGCGGAATCGGCTTTTGCTGCCTGCGTCAAAACGATGGCTTCGTTAATGCGCTTGGGCAGCCCCGGTCCTGAGTAGACCAGGCCGCTGTGCAGCTGCACGAATGATGCACCGGCTGCCAGCATTTCCAGTGCGTCTGACGGCTCGTGGATGCCGCCGGAGCCGATGACCACGAAGCGTTCGCCCCATCGCTCCCGGATGTACCGTACCGTTTCCAGACTGCATGTGCGGGTCGGGCGCCCGGTAAGAAAGCCGGGTGTCTCATCACAGACGGAAGCCCCTCCGGCCACGACGACTCCCTGGATTCCCAGTTCTGCCGCCGGATGCAGCATCTTCTCCAGCTCCTGTGGCGACATGTCAGGCGGAATTACTGCAAGCATCGGATACCGAATCGCCTGGGAAAGCCGCTGAAGGTGCTCCCGCCATTCGGCGGCCTCCCAGCATTTCCACCCGGTTTCCACGGTAAAAAATGAACAGAAGGGAGCTAGCTTCTCAGCGAGGCTGATCTGTTCTGCGGCTGCTTCGGCAGGACCGCACCCTGGTTGAAATCCGAGTCGCGCTGCAAGCGGCAGGTTCTTTGGTTTGGAAGCTTCCAGCCGGTTGACTAATGGGTTTACCCCAACGGAAGCCTGCGGTTCCGGATAAACGATGGCACCCTCAGCAGTGCGTCGCTCCACTTTTTCTGCTGGACTGATCGGTTCAAGTGTGACAGGTCCCAATTCGAGGTAGCCAAAGCCGAATTTGGCCAAAGCGGGGAGCGCCCGAGCTTCTGTATCGAGGCCCGCCCCCAATCCGACCGGGCTGGGAAAAGAAAGGCCCCAGTGGGTTCGCTTAAGACTGGCTGGCGGGTTCATATGTCCCATGGTTTCTATCACAAACGTCCCGCCAGGCATTCTGGCCAGCGTCCCCATCGCCCGCAGGGTAAGCTCCCGGGAAAACTCTGCAGGCAGACGAAACAGCAGGGGACGAAAGAGCGGCAGGTAGGACCAGTCTGGCATGACCCGCCCTCCTTTCCAAACAGAATGGATATTCTGATTGTAACAAAAAATCCCCTTTACGGGGAAAGGAGCTTGGAGGTATAGGGCTCGGTCGGTTTAACCGGAAATCGCCTGCTGGCGCTTGACGACTTTTACGGTGCGAAGCGTTTCATCTTCCGGTCCCTGAACAGGCAGGCCGACACGAATGTTTTCCTGAATGTAGGCA
This sequence comes from Brevibacillus soli, assembly GCF_044759095.2. NCBI lineage: Bacteria > Bacillati > Bacillota > Bacilli > Caryophanales > Paenibacillaceae > Brevibacillus > Brevibacillus soli. Next base: position 40,704 of record NZ_JBIYSM020000032.1, on the reverse strand, counting down.
ATATTTTCTTCCGTAATCACTTCACCCGGCAGGAAGATCGGGATCCCAGGCGGGTATACCATGATGAACTCGGTAATAATTCGTCCGGCCGCTTCTGCCAACGGGATGACCTCCGTTTCCGCATAAAAGGCGTCTCGCGGAGTCAATGACAGGACAGGAATCTCCGGAAGGGAGATGGCTGGCTTCTCTTCCGCCTGCACGTGGGCGAACTCCACGGATAAATCGCGCAGGGCATTCACCAGCTTTTGGATCGACTCGTCCGTATCACCGGCGGTAATGAAACAGAGTACGTTGTACAAATCGCTCATTTCCACTTCGATGTTGTGCTTGTCTCGAAGCCAGTTTTCCACTTCCCAGCCGGTGATGCCCAGATCGCGAACGTGAATCAACAGCTTGGTCGGATCCATCGCAAAGGTGGCCGGTTTGCCGAGAATCTCAGGGCCAACGCAGTAGATGCGCGGAATTTCATTGATCATCGCCCGCGCCTTGTTGGCCAAACGCATGGCCTGCTCGGCCAACAAACGTCCGTTGAGGGCCAGATGCTGGCGAGCCATGTCCAGCGAGGCCAGCAAGATGTACGAAGTAGACGTGGTGGTGAGCATACTCAAGACCGTTTTGACGCGGTTGACGTCCACCAGCCCCTCCCGCACATTCAGGATCGACGATTGCGTGAGGGATCCGCCCAGTTTGTGCACGCTGGTTGCAGCCATGTCTGCTCCCGCCTGCATCGCCGAAATCGGCATCTCCTCATGGAAGTGAATGTGGGCGCCATGTGCTTCATCTACCAGCACGGGAATCTCGTAGTTATGGGCGGTGCGAACGATTTCCCGCAGGTCGCCGGCGATCCCGAAGTACGTCGGGTTGATGACCAGGAGAGCGGCTGCGTCTGGATGGACTTCCAGTGCCTTTTGGACGGATTTGACAGTGATGCCGTGAGCAATCCCCAGGCGTTGGTCCATGACCGGGTGAATAAACACAGGTACGGCACCGGCAAAGATGATGGCCGCCATGACGGATTTGTGCACGTTGCGCGGCACGATAATTTTGTCGCCAGGGCTGCAGGTCGCCATGATCATGGCCATGATGGCTCCGCTTGTCCCCTGGACGGAAAAGAATGTATGGTCAGCGCCGAATGCCTCGGCAGCCAGTTCTTGCGCTTCCTTGATCATCGCCTTGGGATGGTGCAGGTCGTCCAGAGGCGCGATGTTGATGAGGTCAATCGAGAGCGCATTCTCCCCTAAAAACTCGCGGAACGCCGGGTTCATGCCCATGCCTTTTTTATGTCCCGGAATGTGAAATTGGATGGGGTTTCGCTGTGCGTGTTCGAGCACACCGGTGAACAGAGGAGTTTTTAGCTGTCTCATGTGATCGCCTCACTTTGCTGAAAAAATCGGGTTCAATCAAAATCAAAAACAAATTGAGTATAACAAAAAAGGGGGGGAAAGCAAGCGAATTTTTATTCAAATTTTCCGCATGCGGCAGGAGATCCTGCGTGTTGCCGAGAAGTGTGAAAAAGAGGTGATTGCGGTGAAAACAAGAGTGACGGAATTATTGGATATACGTTTTCCCGTCGTGCAGGGCGGCCTCGCCTATCTGGCCTATGCCGAGCTGGCTGCTGCCGTCTCCAACGCGGGAGGTCTGGGACAGATAACCGCCATGTCCCTTCCTTCTCCGGAGGCGCTGCGCGAGGAAATACGAAAAGTGAAACAATGGACGGACAAGCCCTTTGGCGTCAACTTTGCCATCGGTCAGTACAATCGTCCGTATGAACACATGCTGGACGTGGCGCTGGAAGAAGGGGTAAAAGTCGTCTCCATCACGGGAGGCAACCCCGAGCCGTTGATTCGCCGCATGGACGGGTATGACATCAAGAAACTGGTGCTGGTGGCATCTGTCCGTCAAGCGCAAAAAGCAGAGGCAATTGGCGCTGACGCTGTGATGGCAGTGGGTCAGGAAGGCGGCGGACATCTCGGTCGGGATGACATCGGCACATTTGTACTGATCCCTCGCGTCGTCGATTCCGTCAACATCCCGGTGCTTGCCAGCGGCGGTATCGGAGACGGCAGGGGCTTTCTCGCCGCACTTTCCCTCGGGGCGGAAGGCGTGGAGATGGGCACCCGCTTTATCGCCACCCAGGAGTGTGTGCACGCCCATCCCGCCTATAAGGAAGCGCTCCTGAAAGGAACGGAGCAGGACACGGCCGTCATCAAGCGCACGCTGGGTTCCCCTGCCCGCGTCGTTCGCACCAGGGGCTCTGACGTGATTCTCCGCATGGAGGCGGAAGGAGCCGGCTACGAGCAGTTGAATCCCTACATCAGCGGCGAGCGAAACCGCCTGTTTATTTACCAAGGCAACGATGAGGAAGGGTTCGGCTGGGCTGGCCAGGTAATCGGCCTGATTGAAGACGTCCCCACGGTGCAGCAGTTGTTTGACCGCATGTTTACGCAGGTAGAGGAAACGCTGCGCCGCTTGCGTGAAAGCACCGAACGCCGATAGCCTTTAAAGCTAGTGTCCCAACCAGCCGCATGGCGTTATGCAAAAATGAAAAAAGAACAGGCCATTCGCTTTTGTCAAGAAAGCGGACCTGTTCTTTTGCATATATTGAAAAACACTACGGGGTGAGGACGGCGGGCCTGCTCAGGTTATACAGTTTGGTCAGGACGCTGAACGTCTGCTCCAGCCTCTCCAGCAACCGATTTCCGTCTGTCAGAACGGGATCGTGCCGATCGATGCTGATGCCGCAGAGGATTTCCGCTTTTTTCACCGTTCGCAGCCTGTCTACCAACTGAAGGACTCCTTCCCGGCCAAGCGCGCCTTGAACCGTACTGTCGGGTTGTGTGTGGTCGGGGGACCAGCGGAAGTCGTCGGGTACCATCGCCAAAATCTCATCCAGGTGCTGTTTCATCGCCTGACTAATCTCCGTTTTAAACGGCGACTCGTAAATCACCGCGTACCAGACAAACAAGTGCGTTCCCCACAATCCCACCTGAAAATGCGGGTGTTTTTTGTATCCGCGTTTGTCGGGGGCCCATGCCACCCAGGTATCATTCGGCGGATTGACCGTACGTCGCGCGTGTTTTGCCACATGATGGAACATTTCGCTTCCCGTGGCAAGGGATAACACCGGTGAAAAGTGATGTCCGAGCGCCTCCAGTTTCGGGCGAATACTCGTTTTGATCGCCTCCATGCGGTTGTCCAAACCGTCAATCGTGAAAACGTCAAAGTCTTGCTGATCAAAACCGGTGAACGTTGCCATAGCATTTCTTACTCCTCTCTCCACAGATAAACCAAACGACAAGAAACGGGCAAGCGTCCCTGTCAAGGAGCTTGCAATCTCCCATATGATATCATACGAGCATGGAAAAAAATACGTTTGAACCGGTCAGCAATAAACTGATTAATCCCGCTGAAAAAGGGGTAATCCATCCAAAAAAAACCAAGTGTGGGGGAATAGCAAAAGTACCGGCAGAATAATATGATATACCACTCACTCCCTTAGAAGCCGCCGTATATGTCTGAGTATTCTGTGAATGGGAGGGGCCCATGATGAATACAAACAAAGAACTGGAGTATTGCAACGTAGCCGTTTGGTTTGATCGCAGCACCCTGCACGCGATGATGCAGGCCCTGGTCGAAGCGGGACTCAACGTCGCCTGGAAAGAGTCGCAGAAGCAGTTCCGCGTGACGGTTTACACGCAACACGGCACCTCCGATTTGACCCTTCTCCGTTTAAACGGCGCCTACAAGTTGGATGAACTGGACTACTGCGTCCGGGATATGCGACTCGCGCTGGTGCTGTACCAATTCATTGAGCAGGCAAAAGGGCACGCGATTGTGAAGATGATGAACCAAGACAAGATCGTAGTGAAAAACATCAGGTATGGAGAGGCCGTGAGAATAGTCGAGATAAAAGGAGCTGAGAAAAAAGTGATTTACGAAAAAGCTTGCAGTGTAACCATGGATCAGGTGATTGCCGCATTGAAGCGTAGAGATGCAGAAGAACGCATACCAGTCATGCGTTTGGAATTGGATTATGAATTGGCCACGCTGTACGACGCGATTCAGGCCAAGGACACTGCACAGGTTAAAAAGTCAAAAGATCGATTGAAGCAGTTGCGTCAGGAAATGCTCCTTCTGGAAGCGTGATGGTGCAGCTGAATATGGAGGATAGGTAGGTCAAACATGAGTACCGAACATGCGCATAGAAAGTGAGAAAGCGACATTGCTCAGGGAATGAGAGTGTCGCTTTTTTTGCGTGCCGGGATGCCCTGCAGTACAATACGGGAAAAAAGGGAGGAGAGGAGCCGTTATGTGGCGCAGGATCTATGAGGGACTGCAAGCACACTTTCCCGCTTTTTCCGTGGACGACTGGTGGGGCGTTACAGATTCATTTGCCCGGATGGCAGGCAGCATCCTCGTTCAAAACACCGCCTGGACCCATGCAAAAAGAGCGCTGGAGGAGCTGGAACGGGCAGGATTGTTGGAGCCGGAGGCACTCACTCACGCTGCACCCGATTACGTAGCAAACCTGATCCGACCTGCCGGCTTTCAACAGGCGAAGAGTGCTGCCTTGATTCGGCTTTCACAATGGGTGCTCGAAAAAGGCGGGCTTGATGCCTTGCTGTCCGGGACTGAGTCAGCGGACGAGCTTCGGCAGGAACTTCTCCAGATAAAAGGAATCGGACCGGAGACGGCGGATACCATTCTTGCCTACGCGCTGAAGCGGCCGGCTATTTCCGGAGATGCCTACTCGCGTCGACTGTACGAACGGTTAACCGGCGAGTCGCTGTCTTACGAACAAATTCGCCGCGCCATGCTGAACGAATTTCATCAGGTGGAGGAATTGCAGCGCCTGCATGGACTTGTCGTAGAGCACGGCAAGGAGATCTGCCAAAAACGCAATCCCCGCTGCGGAATTTGTTTGTTTGCCTCACATTGCAATCGTTTGAGCTGCGATCCTTATTCTTTTATTTGAATTGGGCCAATTGACGGATGTAAAATAGAGAAGGATTTTTGCAACAGGCAAGGCCAGAAAGGAAGAACACACTCCATGCAACCACTCCTATCATTCTTCACCACACCTGCTCTCCTCTTCATCCTGGCGGGAAGCAATTTCCTGCTCCTGCTGTTCTGCATCCTTCTTTCCGTCAGAATCAGCCGCCAGCGCAAATCGATGAAGCGTCTGCTTTCCGGAACGGATGGCGCCAATCTGGAAGCGGGTCTGCACCGTATTCTGGACCATCTGGACGAAATCAAGAAGACACAAGCCGATCAGCAGTATGCGCTGAATCAGTTTTCCCAGAGACTGGCCTCCCAGTGTGCCAACATTGCCGTAATCCGCTACAACGCGTTTGGTGACATCGGCAGCGATCTGAGCTTTTCTCTGGCGATGCTCGATGATGCGCAAAACGGCGTCGTGTTGACCAGCATTTACGGCCGTGAAGAATCCCGCATTTTTGCCAAGCCCGTGGAAGGCGGCACTTCGGTTTACAACCTGTCGGAAGAAGAGCTGGCTGTGATCCAAAAAGCATCCCGCCGCGGCAAATAACCGGCGCATCAGGCAGAAATCGTGAAGAATCCCGTTCTATCAGGGAGATCACTTCCCCTCACGGCGGCTGAGCACGGAAAATCAGCCTTTTTGGGAAAATTCCTCACCTTTTCGCTCAAGACTTTTTCTTCGGCCTGATGTATAATAATAAGTGTCATTCACGGTTTTGAAATATCAAAAGTAGGTGATCCGCCTTCATTACCCAAATCGATTTTCGATTCACGGGGCAAGGTCAGGTTCTACAGCGATCTTTTGTTGATACTTAGCTTGTCTCCTCAGATGCAGCCGTTATCGTCCCAACGAGCCGGCAAATTCATGAGAATTGAGGAGATAAATATGGCACAGCGTTTAGCAACCAATTACGCCAACGCCTATTTCACAATGAACGAAGAAGAGTTGGACCAATTTGTGACGCTCTTCGCAACCGAGCACATTACGGTCGACGTCAAAATTTGCGACAACGGCGATCGGGATATCATACTTACGGATAAGCACGGTGAGATCCAGCTGTCCTTTCATCGAACCGGGAATCGCTATTCGTGCGAGAGTTCCTACCTGATCAAGGACCTGCACCTCGCCAATGCCATGCGTAAAGCAATGAAAGCCTTCAAAGGCCATGGCATCGTACACCGGATTTACGACAGCTTTACCGTCGTCTACCACTACGATGAAGGGTCGGTCGTAAGCATTCAGGAGGTATCCGGAGACGAAGAGGTAACGATCTTCGAAAACACCGCTCCCAACATTGCCAGGGAACTGGAGAATTTATTTCAGCAGACAGGCAGCGAACAGGAGATAGAATGGATTCGTCAAGAGACGGATAAATGGCTTGATTTGCGGAATTGGTCACAAAGAGTTGCCCCGGAAAAGGTCACTTCCATTGACCAGCGTTTAGCCGAGTTGTCACGCCGACTGTTTATTTTGGAAGCCTAATGATACGGAAAATGGGTGCTTATCCAGCGCCCATTTTTTCTTTTCCAGGATTTTCATATAAAAAAAGTATTGTCATCTAGGCCGAACCGTGATATTGTTGATTTCGTTGAAAAACAGGATTAGGAACCAGGATTCACTTTAAAGGGTGGAACGCTTGAGAGAAACCGCCCCCGTTAGTGAATGACGCAGGTCCTAGCGATGTTTACCATTACACTTGCTAGGAAGGGGGAAACCGAAAGATGGAATACTCGACTTTCGGAAGACACGTTGCCATTGACACATGGGGAGTTCAGTTTGACTTATTGAATGACGCAGAATTTTTGAAAAAAGAAATGATTGAAGCTGCAGAAGCATGCGGAGCTACCGTTCTGGGCGTTCAGGCGAAGCAGTTTTCTCCTCAAGGGGCTACCGTTCTGGTTCTTCTCTCGGAAAGCCACCTCTCCATTCACACCTATCCTGAGCGCGGTTTTGCCGCTCTGGATTGCTACACTTGCGGCGAAACGGTTGACCCGCAAATTGCGATTGACTACATGGTTTCTGTTCTGAAACCGGAGAAAGTGTACGCGAAAAAGCTGGTTCGCGGTATCGGCGAAATGGAAGTCATGGAGCCTGAAATCAAAGTGGCTGAACTGGCAAACAAATAAGGCTTTGCAAATACAAGAGGTGCGGATCTGTTCCGCACCTCTTTTTGCTTGCAGCGGGCCTCGCTCAGCCGGGTGGTTCTACCGGAACGGAGCCGTAATCGTGCGGCCCATGTCGCGGACGAGGGCGGCAAAGTCGGTTGCCACATTCGCCAGGTTTTCGGGGACGGTTGTCGGTCCGGAGGTGATGGCATTGTTCGTACCGTTTAATCCGTTGCGGATGGACATGTCCATTTTTTGAATACGGGTAAACATGCTGCCATCGGTAGTGACCCGAATGTTGCAGTTGGGGGCAACGGAGCGAACAGCGGAGTGAATCTGCCGTTCAATCACTTGTCTCTGCTGCAAGGTGTTCATGCGGGTGTTGGCGCCTACCACACAATCGTTGCCGTAGACGATGGCGGTGGCATGATCCACGCCGGGAACGGAGTCGGCCGCTCGGGCGATACGTTCCGCCAGCTGCTGGTTGAAGCCTTGGGCGGTAAAGCCGTTGCGGTAGTTGTACACGTCATAACGCTGGGTATAGTTGTTGTAATGGTGCATGTTGGCTCGATAACTGGAAGGATTCTGGTTTGGTTGTTGATACCCGGCGTTTTGCGTGTGAAGTCCTGCCCTCGGTCCGACGGCGTTGTTGCCGCATCCGGTCAGTGCGCCAATGATCGCCAAACAAGAAAAAGAGTACAACCACTTTTTCATGTGTATGCCACCTCCGTTACTTAGTATGGTACCGGAGGTTGTGCCTTAATCAGGGATGATATGGGGCAATGGCAAGACCAATCCTGCCGTGTCCCACCCGGGTCTTTGCACCGATTCAAGCGCCGGCGAGGACAATATGGACATGAGCGATACGGGCAAGGTCAGATTTCCCTGTTCCGTGAGCCGCCCCTGTTGAAACCGGTACGCTCGAGGGATCCAGGCAAAGATGGACCGGCGAGGTTGAAACACACCGGGCAGCCGCCACTCCGGAATGAACAGCACGTCCGGTTGATTGACAAGCCATTCCCGAAACGGCTGGGGAGGGGCAGGTCTTTTCCAGTGAAAGGAAGCCGGTTCGCAGTCAGAAGGAACCAAAGCAGGCGCCTGAAAGACATCGCATGCTGCCGGAATTACTCCTTGTGATGTGAAGAGAAAGCTGCCCCGTGACCAAGGGACCAGCGGATCATACAAGACGGTCAAACCACTGCGTCCAGCCATCTCATCGGCAAAGGCGAGTGCAAGGGATCGCGTGTGCCCCTGGTGAAGAAAGCGACAGTACGTGTTGTACAGGAGGCTGCGAAATGCGTCTGGAGCCAGCAGCAGCTTCGTGTTCGAATTTTTCAAAAGGATGGAGCACAGGGGCTTGGGAGTGAGCAGACTGATCCAATCCGATTCCGTCTTTAGAAACGCAGCCTCCTTTTCATTTGGCAACCGGCGGCTTTCATAAACAAACGGGAGGCGGGCAGAGCGTACAGCGGTCATTTCCGCCTGCAGGAATAGACCATGGGAGTGACGGACCGTTCGCTTGTGCAGCGTAAGCTCCAACCGCAGGTCTTCAGCAGGATGGCAAGCCGTCAGCTGCTTGAAGTGCCTGAAGACATTGGGATCATGGAGAGGTATATCCGGCAGCGGGAAGGTTGGAGGTTTGCGCAAGCGGCGTTGATTGCGGTCAAAATATCGACCGCTTTGCCAAAAGGGAATCGGCAAGCGTTCCTCTTTTGACAGGAATGGCGAAAGTCGATGACTGGAGACGCTGCCATCCTGCCAGATCAACGTCAAGGCGCCGCTGCCTGTCATGAGATAGGATCCTTCCATGGCTGTCGTCTGCTGTTCATCCAGGCAAAAGCAGTAGGCGATGATTCCGACAGGACCGGATGGCTTTTGGATCTCTTGCTCGAGCTGTTCCCTCAGATCGTCCGCCCAAGCCATTACGCTTCCCTCCTTATCGGCTGAACCAGCACATATTGAGGACCTGAAACGGTCCACAAGAGGTCTTCAGATCCCCACCCGATGACGGTTTCACCGGCTCCGGCCCATAGTGATTCCATTACGCGATTAAGCGGCAGTTCAAAAAGGCATGGTTTCAAAATCTCATGACGGGTCCTCATGCCTCGGGGTAGAAAGCTGCATAATCCGCTGTTTTCGTCAAAAGCAAACCAATCAACGCCCTCCAACAGCAGCCACGTCCCATCCATTCCCATACGGCCGGCCTGTTCAAACAGGTGGTCCACGTGTTGGACCTGTTCCAGCGAGTCGGGCAAGCGTACCAGGAGGTGATTGGAAAAGCCGGATATTCCTCGCACCGCGTGCAAATGAGCAGGTTCTGGGCCGGTCGGGGAGAGCAGCGTGAGCGGCGGAAACAAACATCCCCAGGGATGGAGCGGGAAGTATCCGGGGCACCCATCCAGTGCGACAGCCTGGATGATCGCTCGTGATCCGATGGTTGTGCGGCTGCTTTGCACCCAGGCATATACGAGCCTGGCGAGCAGTTCGATATCCAGCAGAAGCGGACAGTCAGTCAGGGGAGCGTGTGTACAATAGGCGGAATGTTCCAAATCAGAAAGAGTCGGAAAGTCGCGGATAAACCGTTCGGTCTGCTCGGACAAGGCAGCGAGATGGTGCTGCACATCCCAGCCGTTTTGGGGTAAATGGCTGGTACCGATACGTATCCGGTGCAGGGCGTTGCCTGCAGGAAGATAAGTGACGTGATCCGTGATCAAGCGAGAAAAACGGACAGCGTACGAAATGCCGTCACTTCGAACCACGCGCATCTGCTCCAGAACGTTTTCCAGAGTTGTCGTTAAGCTGTAGGGAGCGATTCGGGCAGCTGCTTGCTGATGCAGGCGTTCCACCTCTCGAGGCAAGCTTTCAGTCTCTGGAGCTTCTGAACCTGCTTTAGACATGGCGGGGAGACGTTTTTCCTCCCTGGCCATTTCCTGAATGGATGCAAGCCGAAGCGGGTCTTGTCGAGCGTTGTTCCTGGCAACGTGAAAGCAGCGCTGGACGGCAGCAAGCGACCAGTCTTCCGACCAGGCTTGTCCTACGGCATTGTCCGCCGTAATAACCGTCAGGCAAAGCATCCGCTGCAAGTCGTTGTTCCGCATGCGGAAGGCGCCGTCCTGCCATTCGGCGCGGCGGATGTGCTGTTCGCGGGTAAACAGCGCAGTAAAGACACCAAACGTATCAGCCAGATCCATCAGGCTGTCGGTTATTTCCGTTTTGGAAACAAGTCTGTCCATAAAGTCTCCTCCTCCTTTCCTCATTTTACCATGAGACAGCCCCTCGGAAAGAGTTCGGTGCCCTCGCCCGGCAAATACCGGGCCCACCCCGAAGGCGTGAAAGCTATCGCTGGGGGAAGAGCCTGGCTCATGCCGGGTGGGTTTATTTTATTTTTAATGAACTTTCCATTGTGAAGCTAACATCTTCCTGCTAATATGGATGGTATGCATAAAAGGGCCCCCTGCGGGGACCTGGGTGTGGCTTCGCAAGGATGTTGACTCGACGCAGTATCGCCACGATGAAGCCCCCTGCGGGGACCTGGGTGTGGCTTCGCAAGGATGTTGACTCGACGCAGTATCGCCACGATGAAGCCCCCTGCGGGGACCTGGGTGTGGCTTCGCAAGGATGTTGACTCGACGCAGTATCGCCACGATGAAGCCCCCTGCGGGGACCTGGGTGTGGCTTCGCAAGGATGTTGACTCGACGCAGTATCGCCACGATGAAGCCCCCTGCGGGGACCTGGGTGTGGCTTCGCAAGATGTTGACTCGACGCAGTATCGCCACGATGAAGGAGGAAGTTATGAAACGCCTTGATATACGCAACATTGCCATTATCGCCCACGTCGACCACGGGAAAACAACATTGGTTGACAAATTGTTGATTCAATCAGGTACGTTCCGCAGCAACCAGCAAGTGGAGGACCGGATGATGGACTCCAACGACCTGGAGCGCGAACGCGGAATTACGATTCTGGCAAAAACAACATCTGTTAAATACAACGAGTACACCATCAACATTCTGGATACGCCTGGCCACGCCGACTTTGGAGGAGAAGTGGAGCGCATCATGAGCATGGTGGACGGCGTTCTGCTGATTGTGGACGCGTTTGAGGGCTGCATGCCGCAGACCCGTTTCGTACTGCGCAAAGCCCTGGAAGCAAAAGTAACGCCGATCGTCGTGGTGAACAAGGTAGACCGGGAAAACGCCCGTCCGCAGGAAGTGATCAATGAAGTGTACGACCTGTTCATTGATCTGGACGCGACGGAAGATCAGCTGGAGTTCCCGATCGTATACGCATCCGGTCTGCAAGGGATCGCCGGTATGGAACCAGACAAACTGGAAGGCGACTTGAGACCGCTGTTTGACACGATCGTACAGCACATCCCGGCACCGGAAGCGGATGAAGAAGCTCCCCTCCAAATGCAGGTAACCATGCTGGACTACAACGACTTCCTCGGCCGAATCGGAATTGGCCGTATCTACCGGGGAACCATCAACGTAAACGATATGGTATCCCTCGTGAAGCGCGACGGCTCCGTGAAGCGCATGCGCGTACAGAAGCTGTTTGGCTTTTCTGGCTTGCAGCGCGTGGAGCAGAAAACGGCCCGCGCCGGAGATATCGTTGCCATCGCAGGATTGGAAGACATCAACGTCGGGGAGACGGTTTGCCACATCGACCATCCGGATCCGCTGCCGTTGTTGAAAATCGACGAGCCGACGCTGCAAATGACGTTTCTCGTCAACAACAGCCCGTTTGCCGGCCGCGAAGGCAAACACGTGACCTCCCGCAAACTGCGTGACCGTCTGATGGCTGAGCTGGAGACGGACGTGTCGCTGCGTGTTGACGAAACCGATTCACCCGATGCGTTCATCGTGTCCGGACGGGGCGAACTTCACCTGTCCATTCTTGTGGAAAACATGCGCCGGGAAGGCTTTGAGCTGGCCGTTTCCAAACCGGAAGTGATCATCCGTGAGATCGACGGTCAAAAAATGGAGCCGGCAGAGCGTCTGATCATCGATGTGCCGGAGGAATACACCGGTTCCGTGATGGAGACCCTGGGTACACGAAAAGCGGAAATGGTGAACATGATCAACAACGGATTCGGGCAAGTTCGCCTGGAATTTATTATTCCGTCCCGCGGACTGATCGGCTACCGGACCGAATTCCTGACCATTACCCGCGGTTACGGCATCATGAACCACTCGTTTGACAGCTATCGCCCGTACGTTCCTGGACAGGTAGGCGGACGTCATGCCGGTGTATTGATCTCCAACGATACAGGGACGGCTACTACCTACGGCCTGATGTCCGTGGAGGATCGCGGCGTCATGTTCATCCATCCGGGTACGGAAGTATACGAGGGCATGATCGTCGGTGAGCACAACCGCGACAACGATCTGACCGTCAACGTCTGCAAGGAGAAACACGCGACCAACGTCCGTTCCGCGACCAAGGAAGAGACGGTAAAAATGAAGACGCCGCGCATTCTGACACTGGAAGAGGCGCTGGAATACCTGAACGACGACGAACTTTGCGAGGTTACTCCGCAATCGGTTCGCCTGCGCAAGAAATACCTCAACAAATCTGACCGGGAGCGCTACGAAAAGCAAAAACGCTGGGAAGCGCAGCCGCAGGTCTAATCTTTCGAGGATCCATCATGAAAAGTCCCCTTCTTTTTTCAAAAGGAAGGGGACTATTTTTTGTGTATAAGAATTTATAAATTTGGACAACCCATACAGCCGATAGAAAAGTGATCGGGGCCCCGCCCGGCGAAGAAGGGGACCCCACTCGGCACAGCGGTAGCTAACGCCGAGTGGGTCGAGGATAGCTAATGCCGGGTGGTTTTTTTATGTAATCGTTGACTTTATATAAAAAATATTTTTTTTCTTGTAAATTTTATGATTTATTTTACAATAATATTGAACTTAGCCATGTTTGGCATAAATGGCCTTAAAAAAGAAAAGGGGGATTCAAATCAGTATGAAGAAACGTACTCAGCTCAGTTTTTTGTCAGCGGCGTTGGTAGCAAGCTTTGCACTTGCGGGTTGTGCTACTTCTACCAATTCGACCGGAGGAAACACATCCGGAAGCGTAAATAGCGGCGGTTCCGCTCCCGCTTCCCAATCGGGATCTTCAGGCGGTGGGGCTGGAGAGAAAATCTTGATTGCCACGCAAAGCCCTCTATCCGGCAGTCAGTCCGCACAGGGAGACTCCATCAAAAGCGGTGCCGAATATGCATTGAATCTAAAAAAAGAAGAATTTAAAAAATGGGGGTTTGATCTTCAACTGTTCCCTCAGGATGACCAAGCAGACCCGAAAATCGGGGTTTCCAACGCGGAGATGATTATCTCCAATCCTGATGTACTTGGCGTAGTCGGTCACTTGAATACGGGCGTCGCCATTCCGGCCTCAGTAAAATATGAAGAAGCCAATGTGGTTATGGTATCGCCGGCCAACACAGGCGTAAAGCTGACGGAAGAAGGGAAAAAGACCGTACACCGGATTTGTGCGCGGGATGACTCACAGGGTCCGAAAGCAGCGATGTACGCGAAAAATGCACTAGGCGCCAAAAAAGTGTATGTCATCCATGACAAAACCGCATACGGTCAAGGTTTGGCAGACCAAGTAAAGAAACAGTTTGAAAAAGATGGCGTAGAAGTGTTGGGATTTGAAGGGATAACTGCGGGTGAGAAGGATTATACGGCTGTACTTAACCAGATCATCTCGAAAAATCCAGACTTGATTTTCTTCGGCGGTATGTACCCGGAAGGCGGTATCCTGATCAAACAAGCCCGCGAAAAAGGATATAAGGGATACTTTATGGGTGGAGACGGATTTGACAACTCGGATATGATCAAGATAGCCGGTCCTGCCGTTGACGGAGTGATCTTTACTTCCGTAGCTGGAGACGTTACCCAAACCGAAGAGGGTAAAAAATGGGCTGAGGAATACAAAGCAAAAACCAATAAACCTTTGGAGGCGTTCTCCGTTTACGGTTATGATGCGATGAACGTTCTTTTGAACGGCGTTCTGGAAGCGATTAAAGCAAACGGCGGCAAGAAGCCAACCCGCGAACAGGTTTTGGAAGCCGTCCATAAGACGAAAGATTTCCAGGGACAATTCACCAAAGTTACGTTTGACGAGAAAGGTGACAACCTGTACGCTGATGTATTTATCTACAAATATGAACAAGGTAAAGACAAATCTGTCTTTGTTGGCAAAGCCGAATAAACAGGCACGTTAGCAAAAAAATGGCCGATGGACTTTGTTTCAATCCGTCGGCTTTTTTTGTGTATAAGAATTTATAAATTTGGACATCCCATACAGCCGCTAGAAAAGTGTTCGGGGCCCCGCCCGGCGAAGCGTTAGCTAATGCCGGGTGGGTTTTCTTACGTGCGGCAACCTTTCATTCGTTCAAATAACGCTCGATGTCTTTGGCCAGGTCTTGTGGCTGGGTGTCGGGAGCGTAACGTTTTACCACGTTGCCGCTGCGGTCGACCAGGAATTTGGCGAAGTTCCATTCGATGTCCTGATTCTGATTTTCAGGCGCTTGGGCTTTCAGATGCTGGTAGAGCGGGTGGGTGTTCGGGCCGTTTACGTCGATCTTGGCAAACAGGGGGAACGTTACCCCATAGGTAAGGTCACAGAAGCGGGCAATTTCCTCATTTGTGCCAGGTTCCTGACTGGCGAACTGGTTGCACGGGAAGCCCAGCACTTCCAAACCCTGCTCGCGATAGCGCTCATACAGCGACTGCAGTCCCTTGTACTGAGGAGTCAGACCGCATTTGCTGGCAGTGTTGACGATGAGCAGCACTTTTCCTTTATAGTCGGACATGGTCTTGCTCTCGCCTGTAATCGTTCGCACGGAAATATCGTACAGATTCATGTTTATCACCTATTTGTATGGATTTTCCTTCTACTATATCATGCTTGGACGGTTTTGACAGGCCAACGAGCACCTGTTAAAGTTAAATGGATGCACTTTATCATTCGTCAGGAGTGAACCCGTTTTGAAAATAGGATGTCATATCAGCGTCGGCAAAGGACTGGAGCAAGCCGTCCTGCGCGCGATTGAACTGGGAGCGGAGTCTCTGCAAGTGTTCACGAAAAACCCGAGAGGTCTGCGCCCGAAAAAAGTAGACCACAAGGATGCTGCAAAAGGTGTGGCGCTCCTTAAGGAACACGGGCTTGTCCTGGTTTGCCATACACCGTACATCACCAATCTCTCTACGCCCAAGGAGGATTTGCAGGAGGTGACGATCCGCTCCATTCTGGAGGATCTGCACATCGCCGAAGCGTACGGTGCCGTAGGAGCGGTTGTGCACTGCGGAAAACACGTGGGCGAGGGGGAAGAGTACGGCACGAAGCGGATGGTGGAAACACTTGACCTGATCCTCGAACAGTACAACGGACCGGTGAAGCTCTTGCTGGAAAATACGGCAGGACAGGGCTCCGAACTTGGATTGACCATCCCCTCCCTGATGGAGATTCGAGGGGCCACCAAATACCCGGAAAAAATCGGATTCTGTTTTGACACCTGCCACTCGTTCGCAGCAGGTCAGTGGAACCTGGAGTCATTTGATCAACTCGTGGAAGAAATGGAGCGTACGGGCTATCTGAAGCACCTGGTTGCCATCCACTTTAATGACAGCAAGGCACCGTTTGCGAGCCAGAAAGACCGTCATGAAAAAATCGGCAAGGGGGAAATCGGCAGCGAAGCGCTGGCCAAATTCCTCATTCACGAAAAATTCCAGCACCTGCCGGTCGTGTTGGAAACACCGGTAGACGACGAACAGGAATACGCGGAAGAAATGGTGTATCTGCACCAGCTGCGTAACGCCGGACTTGTCGTCGAACAGTAGGGGGAGGGAAGAGAAACGCATGGAATGGTTTGAACTTGCCTCCACCTATACGCCTGCAGATCCTGCTGCGCTAACGGCCTATGACAGCTTTCGCCTGTGGGCGGATCAATACCGTGCCTACCTTATTTTTGTTGAGTTGATTGCAGTTTATTACCTGGGTTTTGCCACGAGAATCCGCATGCCGATATTGAAAATGGTGCTGCTGTATGTGGTTTTGTTTGCCGGAGCCCTTATTTTTGCCATTTTGGACGTACAGCTGCCAGTCAAAAGCGCCTTGATCGTCGCCATTGTCATTCTCGTTGTGGTCAAGCTGCGCGTAAAGCCGGAGCAGAGCGGAAGAAAGTGAGAGGGTGCTGTTATGAAACTGGACGACGCTTTGTACAACTGGTTGCAAATCCGGATTGTGGCCGACGCCCGCCCTCATGACCGGTCGGCTTTGGATACGGCTGCCTTCTTTCAGGACATCCTGAGCGAAGATCATCAGGTGTCTGATCTTCAGTACAAAAAAGAAGGGGACGCGTATTGGCTTCAATGTGTCACAGGCGGTACGCAAACAAGCCGGAGGTATGATGCCGAGGCAGTGGAATCACTGCTAAATGCCATTCAAAGTGAACCTAGGTACAATCAATGAGCATGAACCCGCCCGTACGCAGGCGGGTTTCATTTTGTTCGTGTATAAGAATTTATAAATTTGGACATCCCATACAGCCGCTAGAAAAGTGTTCGGGGCCCCGCCCGGCGAAGAAGGGGACCCCACTCGGCACAGCGATAGCTAACGCCGAGTGGGTCGAGGATAGCGAATGCCGGGTGGGTTTTCTTGGTTGAGGGTCGTTTTTTTATTTTACAGTAAACCTGAAAAAGTGGTAGGATATTGTTAATCATTTTTGAATAGTGGGACAGGGAGGGCTGAATCAGGTGTCTTATGCTTATTTTGAAGGAAAAATCGTGCCCCTTCAGGATGCAAACGTAAGTATTGCCACTCATGCATTTAACTACGGCACAGGCGTATTTGAAGGGATTCGGGCCTACTGGAACTCCACCCATGAAGAACTGTACGTATTGAAGGGACCGGAGCACTACGTCCGCATGCTGCAATCCTGTCGCATCCTGAAGATCCGGATTCCGGAGACGGTTGAGCAGCTGATGGAGACAACCGTGGAAATATTACAACGGAGTGAATACCGCGAGGACGTCTATATCCGTCCTCTGGCGTACAAGGCTGATCCGGTGGTAAAGGTCAAGCTGAGCGGCATCCGGGATGCTTGCAGTATCTTTACCGTTCCGCTGGGTGACTACCTGGACGTAAACAAGGGTCTGCATGTGGGCATTTCGCCGTGGCGCCGTCTGGATGACAACGCCATCCCTACTCGGGCGAAAGCGACGGGCAGCTACATCAATGCAGCGTTAGCCGTCGATGATCTCTTGGAGAGCGGATTTGACGACGGGATCATGCTGACGCCTGACGGTCATGTTGCGGAAGGAACCGCCTCCAACCTGTTCATGGTCCGTGGGGACAAGCTGATTACTTCCCCGGTTTCCGACGCTATTTTGGAAGGGATCACCCGTACAACCCTGCTTGAGCTTGCGCAGGATGCGGGAATGAAAATAGAAGTGCGCTCGATCGACCGAACCGAACTGTACGTTGCGGATGAGCTGTTCATGTGCGGAACCGGCGTGCAGGTGGCACCAGTAACAAAAGTCGATCACAGACCGGTCGGCAGCGGCCGCCCTGGAGACAAAACGCTGACGCTGCAAAAGCTCTATTTCGACGCAGTCCGCGGAAACAACCCGGCCTATCGCCATTGGCTCACGCCCGTATACAAGACAGAGGCATGATTGATGCCTCTTTTTTTTGACTACTGAAATATTTTTCTCCTCATTTGCAACCTTTCTGCGACACCCTTCGTCAGTAATGGTGCTCATGTAAGTAAGGAAAGCATTGGAAAGGGGAGTTCGTTATGAAAAAATACATGTCGAAACCTGTATTGGCTATCGTAGCCGCGGCAGCCATCGCAGGTGCGGTTACCCCGCTCTGGGCGAATGCAAGCTCTTTTGATGCCAGCAGCGCCAAAGTCGTGATGAACGAAGAAGGAAAGCAGGTAACCCGCTACCATCTGAAGACACTGGCGGAAAAAGATCCCGCCACGCTGAACATGCTGTTGAAAACGCAGGCGGAACACCTCTACATCGTCGTGGAAGAAATTAACCTGGACGCGAAAATGTCCACGTTTATCGAGCAGCGTGAGGCAGAATGGAACAAAATCTACAATGAACATTACGAGGACATCTACCTGGAAGTGCGGTTTGATGAGACCAGCGAAGGTTTCATCAGCGTAAAGCCGGAAACGGTGGACAAAACCACCTACATCAAAGGGGAAGTGACGGACGACGTTACCAAGGTGGTGGTGACGAAGCCGAACGGTGACATCATTGAAGTCGTGCCGAATGCCGACGACACCTTTGCGGTGAGCTTTGCTGCTGTGGTTAGCGAGACTCCGCAGTATGCTTCCCTGAAAGCGTATGTAGGAGACAAGGTGGTGGAAACGAAGGAAGTCCAAATCAACACGGATACCGTTGTGGAAAAGGACGTGATCGTGCATACCCTCGCGACAAACGACCTGAAGAAAAAAGAAGTGAAGGTAAACGGCATCGTTAGCCTGGAAGCTGACGAAGTGTTCGTTACGTACAACGGCGAGAAGAAAAAAGTGGACGTGAAAAAATTGTGGCAGGGCGTCGGTACCTTTAAGGCAACCTTCAAGAACATTTCCGAGAAAAAACAGGACGTTCTTGTGGAAGCGTATAAGGACGGCAAAAAAATCGACTCCGAAACCGTTGAGGTGCTGACTGTCAACGCACCGCCAGCAACGACTGAGCCGCAAACCTTCAAAATCACAGGTACGGCCACGATTCATGCAAAATACAAGCTTGTTCAAGTGAAAGGGAAAGTGGAGAAGCTTGATGACGTGAAAAAGGCCAAGCTCTATGTAGTGGCACCGGACGGCAAAAAGCACGAAGTGAAGCTGAACGACAAAGAGGAGTTTGAAATCAACATCAGCTACAAAAACCGCTCCTACAGCGCAAAAGCAGTTCACCTGGAGCTATACGTGGATGGCAAGCTGGTAGCGAAGGCAGACATTCCGCACGGAACGCCGGTCAACGAGCTGCCGGAAAAACCAAAAGAAAAGAAAGAAGAGAAAGAGAAGAAAGAAAAGCACAAGGGTAAAGGGCACGCGTACGGACACAAAAAATGGTCTGATCGCGATGACGACGATGATCGCGATGACGACGATGACGACCGCGATGATGACGATGACTACCGCGACGATGACGATGACCGTGACCGCAATGGCAAAGATGACAACGACGATTAATACCTGCTATTCCGGTAGGCATTGACGTAATCAACCAGTTGGCCGATGTAATCGCCGATGATCGGAACGGATAGAAACTGCTTCAGGATATACCCGAGCAGACCTAACACAATGGCCGTTCCGATGGTTAACCCCAGCCCCCGTGCCAAGCCTGCGAGGAAATTGGTCCAGAGCAGCTTGCGCGGGGCTGTGTAATTTTGAATGACATCGGCAAGACGGATGTCTTCCAGAAACAGGGCGATCTTATCCATGCGCTCGTTTAATTTGCGCACTTCCTGCAGTTCCTCCAGCAGTTGATCCACTTTGGCCAGAATTCGGTCGGTAGGGGACTGCGACATAAACATCGCCTCCTTTCACATCGGACTTGTTTTGGTTTCTACCAGTTTAGGAAAAAAAGGGAAGGGAAGCAAGCGGAGCCTGAACGGTATGGTTTGCCTTGGGCGAGTGGCACAGGTACAATAGACGTACATATCTTTTCCAAGGAGGAATCGGAATGGCCGAAACCGTTGCTCAATCGCTGTCGGAAGACCTGTTTGCGCTGCTGCAGCAGGAGCGTTTCGTCACATTGGGGACCATTGATCATGAAACAGGTGCGCCTTCGATCAGCTCTCTATCATGGGTCTATGCGCCTTCTCAACAAACCATTCGTTTTGCTGTCGACAATCGTTCGCGCATCCTCACCAATATTGCAAAAGAACCGCAGGTGGTATTGCACCTGATCGGAGCGGGCTCTTCTTACGCCATCAACGGCAGGGCCGCGGTAAAAGTCGAGCGGATGGAAGAGGTGCCGTTAAAGCTTGCGATGGTGGAGATCTCCATCGAGGCCGTGCGCGATGTGATGTTTTACGGTTCCCGCATCTCCGTAGAGCCGCAGTATGAAAAGACGTATGACAAGAAAGCCGCGGCCAAACTCGATAATCAGGTGATGACCGCGCTTCGCAAAGCTTGAAAAGAAAAACCGGTTGACAATATTCAGACGATTGGGTACGATAAGTTCAATTCAATTGAATAGCAATAACTTTCTTATCCAGAGAGGCGGAGGGACTGGCCCGATGATGCCCGGCAACCGATCTCCTATGATTCATAGGGAGATAATGGTGCTAATTCCTGCAGAGCGAACGCTCTGAAAGATGAGAAGGAGTTGCTTACGGTACCCGTAAACAAAGCCTTCTTTTTAAGAGAAAGAGGGCTTTTTTATTTGCCCTCAATAAAGATGTGGAGGGAAAGCCATGCATTTGGAGACAAAATTGGTGCAGGCAGGAGTAGGAAAGGATTCTCAAACGGGAGCGGTCAGTTTCCCCGTGTATCATGCAACCGCGTACCGCCATCCGGCATTGGGAGAAAGTACGGGTTTTGATTATTCCCGGACAGCCAATCCGACGCGCACGGTACTGGAGCAGGCCATAGCGGATGCGGAGGGAGGAGACGCCGGTTTTGCCTTCGCATCGGGAATGGCGGCGATCCATACCCTGATGGGGTTGTTCTCCCAAGGCGATCATTTCGTCGTTTCGCTTGATCTCTATGGAGGTACATACCGCTTGTTTGAGCAGGTGCTCTCCCGCTACGGTCTGTCGTTTTCCTACGTGGACCTGCGTGATCTGGAGCAGGTGGAAAAAGCGATTCAGCCCGAGACGAAAGCTTTGCTGGTCGAGACGCCTACCAATCCCCTGATGCAGGTTACTGACATCGCCAGGGTATGCCAACTGGCCAAGCGGCACGGAATCCTGACCCTTGTCGACAATACATTCCTCTCTCCGTATTTCCAGAGACCATTGGAGCTGGGGGCTGACCTCGTGTTTCACAGCGCCACGAAATATTTGGGCGGGCACAATGACGTTCTGGCCGGTCTGATCGTGACAAAAGGCGCCGAGTTATCTGAAAAAGTCAGATTTTTGCACAATTCCATCGGAGCGGTTCTGGGGCCGCAGGACTCGTGGCTTCTCCTGCGCGGAATGAAAACGCTCGCGCTGCGCATGGAACGGCATCAATCCAATGCATTCGCGCTCGCACGATGTCTACGTGAACATCCGGCGGTGGCAGAAGTCTTTTATCCCGGTCTTGACGACCACCCGGACCACGAGGTGCAGAAGAGCCAGTCGAACGGGTTCGGCGGCATGCTTTCGTTCCGGGTGCGGGACGCGGCGCAGGTAGCTCCGTTCCTTTCCCGCCTGCGTATCGTTTCCTTTGCCGAGAGTCTGGGAGGCGTAGAGTCGCTGTGTACGTATCCGGCCACCCAAACGCACGCCGACATCCCTCGGGACATACGTGAGAAAGTTGGCGTATGCGACCGGTTGCTGCGGCTGTCCGTCGGGATTGAACACCCCGACGATCTGATTGCCGACTTGTCTCAAGCCTTGGATGTCAGTTTGCAAGCGGGAGGGAATCAGCGATGAACTTTGCCACAAAACTGCTTCACGGGACTGCGTGCTTTGACAGGGTGACGGGTGCGTCCTCCGTGCCCCTTTATCTGGCATCCACCTATCATCAGCCGGATCTTGACCGGCCGGGCGTTTTCGACTATGCCCGTTCCGGAAATCCCACCAGGCAGGCGTTGGAAGAGGCAATCGCTGTGCTGGAGGGAGGGACCCGAGGGTTTGCGTTTGCGTCGGGGATGGCAGCGATCTCCAGCGTGTTCATGCTCTTTTCCGCCGGCGATCATCTGGTCGTGGCGGAGGACGTCTACGGAGGAACGTACCGGTTTTTGACCCGGGTACTGTCC
This sequence comes from Brevibacillus soli, assembly GCF_044759095.2. NCBI lineage: Bacteria > Bacillati > Bacillota > Bacilli > Caryophanales > Paenibacillaceae > Brevibacillus > Brevibacillus soli. Next base: position 18,653 of record NZ_JBIYSM020000032.1, on the reverse strand, counting down.
CGATTGGGTATGGAAGTCAGTTTCGTCGATACTACCAGCCCTGAGCTGGTAGCGTCAGCGATTCGGGCAAATACAAAAGGAATCTATTTGGAGACGCCTTCCAATCCGACGCTGAAGGTGACGGATATTGCCGCGATCTGCTCCCTGGCGAAAAAGCACGGTCTCTTGACGATTGTCGACAACACGTTTATGACCCCATACTACCAACGTCCCCTGGAACTGGGGGCAGACATCGTGATTCACAGTGCGACCAAATTCATCGGAGGGCACAGCGATGTCGTCGCAGGCCTGGCGGTAACCAGCGATGAATGTCTGGGAAATGAATTGTACCTGATTCAAAACGGCATGGGTTCCATACTGGGTGTACAGGATTCCTGGCTGGTGATGCGGGGTTTGAAAACGCTCAAGGCACGTCTTGACGTCAGCAGCAAAAGTGCGGAAAAACTGGCTGGCTGGCTGCAAGCGCATCCTGCTGTCCAAAAGGTGTACTACACCGGTCTCTCTAACCACGAAGGCCATCAGCTGCAGAGTCAACAGGCAAGCGGTCACGGTGCCGTTCTCTCGTTCGACGTAGGCAGCCGGGAGCGGGCCAAAGCGCTGTTTGACCGCGTAACGCTTCCGATCGTAGCCGTCAGCTTGGGAGCTGTGGAAACCATCCTTTCCTATCCGGCCATGATGTCCCATGCCTCAATGCCGGCTGAGGAGCGTCTGAAGAGAGGCATAACCGACGGTCTCATTCGCCTGTCCGTTGGCCTGGAAGAAACCGATGATCTGATCCGCGACCTGGAGCAGGCTTTGGACGGCCTGCCTCCCCAAACCGAAAAGGCATTCACCTATGCGGGACGCTAGGGAATGCCGTGCTTCGATAAAAGCTGGCTTTACTATCTGTTGACCGGAATTTTATTGTTGCCTTCCGGATTGGAGCGGTTACTTTTGTTGATGCGCTGTTCATTTTCTTTGGACGGCGCTTCTTCCCGCTTTTTCACCTCACGGGGCAATTGCGGAATCAGGCGACCGACGATGTCGGCCAGTTCTTCGGCAAAACCGGCAATCGGCCGCCCGTTCTGAATATCGGCGTACATTTCCCGCAGTCGCTGCACAATATCCGGGTCGGCTGTTACGATCGCGTTGGCTCCCTGCGGGTCCTCCTTTAACGCTTCAGCCACAGAGTACTTGATTACTCCTACTTCCGGCCGGTCCAAATGTGCGTTGACATCAATTCCTACGACTGCCCATTTCCCGATGACGACAGCGGTGGCGTCGTTAACGTTCTTCACGCGGGAGGCAAGCTGGACGAGACGGTTGGCAGTGGCCTGCGGCGATTGGTTGTATTGCGGCTGTGGAGCCGTTTGCTGAACGCGCTGGGTATGTGGCACCGGTTGGTTTGGTTGAGGGGCCGCCTGGTTGGCGGGCGGCTTGTTCGCAGGCTGACAGGCTGTAAGCAGCAGTATGGTGAGCCCAATCACACGAAAGCGATTCACAATCATTCTCCTTTTCCGTTGATCTTCTGGACACAGGTTAGGTGTATTGTTGTCCTCCTGCCCCGTTTTCATTCGAAAAACCGCATCGTCTATATCCTTTCTACCCGTCATACACTTTTATTACATCGCCTTAAGGCATTTAGCATCCTTACCGTATTTGCATAAGCTATATAAGATGGGTAATAGGAGGCGAGATTTTGAAAAAAATCTACGTACTGGACACGAACGTACTCCTGCAAGATCCACGGGCGATATTCTCCTTCGAAGACAACGAGATCATCATCCCCGCCGTGGTATTGGAAGAGATTGATTCAAAAAAACGCTACATGGATGAAATCGGACGAAATGCCAGACACGTCTCCAGGCTATTGGACAGCTTTCGCGAGCTGGGACAGCTGCACCAGGGCATCCTCCTTCAAACGGGCGGGCTGTTTCGCGTAGAGCTTAACCACTCCTCGCTTCACAAGCTGCAAAAGCAGTTCCACGAAATGTCCAACGACAACCGGATCCTCGCGGTAGCCATAAACCTGCAGGAGGAAGAAAATCTTACTCCCACCCCGCGGCCGGTCATCCTCGTCAGCAAGGATGCGCTCATGCGCGTAAAGGCAGACGCTTTGGGGTTAAAGGCGGAGGACTTCCTTTCCGACCGTGTCGTTGGCGAGTACTCCAGCATTTACCCCGGATATCAGAAGAGGATGGTTGCCTCGGATCTCATCAAGGGCTATTACGCCAATCGAAGAATGATTCTTTCCACCCATTTCCCAAACGATCGCTTTTATCCGCATCAATTTTTGGTTCTGAAAGACGAATGCAACCCCTCCATTTCCGCCATTGGCAAAGTGGATCAGGAGGGAAAAACGCTGGAAATGCTCGTAGCCGATGATGATCCCATTTGGGGAATCAAAGCCCGTAACGTACAGCAGCGGATGGCAACCGAACTGCTGCTGCGAGACGATATCCCGCTGGTGACCATGACGGGCAAGGCGGGAACAGGGAAGACGCTCCTGGCGCTTGCTGCAGGACTTCTGCAAATTGAAGACTTGCAGAAGTACAAGAAGCTGTTGGTGGCCCGACCCATCGTTCCGTTAGGAAAAGACATTGGCTTTCTCCCCGGCGAGAAGGAAGAAAAGCTAAGGCCGTGGATGCAGCCGATTTACGATAATTTGGAATATTTGTTCAACACGAAGAAGCCTGGCGATCTGGACAAAATACTGGCCGGCATGGGAAGCATTCAGGTCGAAGCGCTCACCTACATTAGGGGGCGCTCCATTCCCGGACAGTTCATTATCATCGACGAAGCGCAAAACCTGACCAAACATGAAGTAAAAACCATTTTGACCCGTGTCGGCGAAGGATCCAAAATTGTGTTGATGGGGGACCCGGAACAGATCGATCACCCGTATTTGGATGAAAGCAACAACGGATTGACCTATGTCGTTGAGATGTTTAAAGATCAAAAGCTCGCCGGCCACATCAAGCTGGAGAAAGGAGAGCGCAGCGTTTTGGCGCAGCTGGCTGCCGACCTGCTGTAAAAATCAGTGCGCATAACGATACGAAATCCGGTCATACTATGGTCATCGAGCCCGGTGATCAAGCAAGTCAACGGCGCAAGCCCACAGGAGGCGAAGAACCGTGGATGGTCATGATCACGAACACGACGTCAGTCGGATTGGCGGAAGCCGTACTCTTTAGGTAGCCGACTCTGTTTACGGAGGTTGAAGTGCCAAAGAGACAAATCGGTAGCACCCCAAAACACTCGGGCTCGATATCGGCCGCTCCCTTATTGGGGGCGGTTTTCTTTAGTGTATATTGTTCGGGGCCCCAGCCGACACCAGCGATCGCTTAAGTCGGCTGGGTTTTCTTTACATCCCATACAGCCGCTAGAAAAGTGTTCGGGGCCCCGCCCGGCGAAGAAGGGGACCCCACTCGGCACAGCGATAGCTAACGCCGAGTGGGTCGAGGATAGCTATTGCCGGGTGGGTTGTTACTTGCCCCCTGTCCTCTCCTGGTATAAGATAGCGGTGTAATGAATCGCAGAAAAAGGAGAGCACGATGAAAGGATATAAAAGCCATTGGATGATGCTGTTGCTTGCGGTCGTTCTGCTCCTCGGGGCTTGCACTTCTTCCCATGCGGGGCAAGGTCAGTTGGGCGATGCGTTTGATCCGGAAAATCCGCAGGAGTACGGAGTGCGCGGCATTTACCTGGGACAGGGAATTAAGGAAGCTATGGACGTATTGAAGCCAACCAAATACGATTTTATGGACGCCGTCACAAGAGAAAGCTACACCTTGGAGCAGCTTGCCGAAGGGAAAGGCACTGTGGTGATGGGCATGATCTTGATCGACCGGGCGCAGATGTTGATAAAGGTGCGAAACGGCGTATTGGAATCGATTATTCTCGGCGGAGTTTCAGAGCAGGATGCGCCTCAATTTAAAACCAACCGGGGCGTCGCTTTATACGACTCGGTCGAACAGGTGAAAAAGCTGTACGGAGAAACAACGGTCGGGAAAGAGATGATCTACAAGGGAAGCAAGTATCAGATCTTATTCTCCGTTCACGACAACAAGGTAATCGGTTTCCGGTTTGATCCGGTACAGTAATCGGCATGTTTACAAATAAAGATGCCTGATGATGGTCTCAGGCATCTTTTTTCGTGTTCGGGGCCTCAGCCGGCACCAGAAAGGGATCCCACTCGGCATAGCGGTAGCTTTCGCCGAGTGGGTAAAGCCGGGCTTAATCCAGGTCTACCCATTGCATGGATACACGATAAGCTCGGGCGATTCCCTCCATCAACTCTTTCTCATTTTTGTCTATGATGAGGGTAGGAGAGCCATCAGAGGAAGGAATGCTGACAAGCACATGCTCCTTCATCTGTTCCAGAGCGGCCCAGCGATCTTCCTCGGTTCCGGCATTCAGGCGAAAGACGGATACATGATCGGCGTAGAGATAGGGATTGCCGTCCTGACTGGTAAATCCGAAGTCCGTGATATCCTGAAATTCACTTTCAACCGGCAGCAGTAACAGTTCAAACGTTTCACCGAGCATCTTTGCCTTCTCCAAAATCTCCGTCAGCTTTGCCCGCTGTTCCTCGCTTTCTACAATCAGTAATTGCTGATCGCGATCGAACACATTGACATTGTCCCCGATTTTATGTATGACTTGTGCATAGAAGCCTGGGAGTTTTCCGACAGGCGCCTGCATTTCAACACCGTACATACGTCGCATGATACTCACCTCAGTCCAAGCCGGATTTTCTACCATCATACCATATGTAAACAGGAGGTTCCCATGACGCCAGAACACCTATCCATTCGCTCGTTTGCGTTAGGACCGTTTCAGACGAACGCCTACGTCCTCACCAACACTGAGACGGGAGAGACCATCGTGATTGACCCGGGCATGCAGCCGGATTCGCTCCTTCGCCATCTGGAAGGGAAAAACGTAGTAGCTGTCCTGCTTACCCATGCCCATCTCGATCACATCGGCGGGTTAAACCAGGTGAGGGAGCTCACCCATGCTCCGGTATACATTCATTCGTTGGAGCAGAGTTGGTTGACCAATCCAGACTTGAACGGTTCATCGCGGTGGCCTTCCATCACGGAACCGATCATGTGCCAGCCGGCTGAGTACGAATTGGCGGAGGGGCAAACTCTGCTGCTGGCAGGCTTTCACATTCAGGTCATGCACACGCCAGGCCACTCTCCCGGGAGCTGTTCGTTCGTGTTGGGACAGCACTGCTTTGGCGGAGACGTCTTGTTCGCGCAGAGCATTGGCCGTACCGATCTGCCCGGGGGCGACTACGAAACCCTGATGATCAGCATTCAGGACAAACTGTTCGAATTGGAAGACGACACGATTGTCTACCCGGGCCATGGGCCAAAGACGACGATTGAAACCGAGAAAACCTACAATCCCTTTGTTACCGGTATGCTGCGCTGACAAGATTCAGCGCATCTAAAGACGGCGAACCTATGAAAAGAAGAGAGGCCACAGCTTCTCTTCTTTTTCTTTTTGCAGGAACAGGATTCATGTCGATTGATGGAGAAGAAAGGAGGATCCGTGTTAAGAAAAAGGGGATTATTTTCATGATTCAGAAATGTGTTTCTGTAGTGATGCTCATGGGATTATGCAGCGGGATCATTGGCTGCTCCAACGCTGCAATGACAAAGAAGGAGCAGACGTCCGTTCAAACCCCTGTCGCAGCGACTACCCCAGTGCAGACAACAACGGAAATTCCTTCACAGGTACCGTCCAAACCGGAAGACCCTCCTTTGGTTCCGCCACAAGACATCAAAGTGACACTGATGGCCGTAGGCGACATCATGGTTCATCAGGAACAGCTGGAGGCGGCTTGGGATGCCAAGAGCAAAACGTATGACTTTGCCCCCTTTTTCAGCAAAGTGACCCCGATTTTTCAAGAAGCGGATTGGGTCATCGGCAATCTGGAGACCACGTTGAGCGGCAGCGCTTCCCGCTATACAGGCTATCCGGAGTTCAATACACCGGAATCGCTGGCGCTCACTTTGAAACAAGCCGGCTTCACCGCTGTGACTACGGCCAACAACCACTCGTTGGACCGCAGGGAAGCCGGGGTGCTGAAAACCATCGAGCATCTGGATCGTGCAGGATTGGCCCATACCGGTACGTTTCGCAATCCATCAGAGCGAGACGAGCCGCTCTTTTTGGAAAAAGACGGCATCACTCTGGCAGTCCTTGCGTATACCTACGGAACCAACGGGATTCCCATACCGAAAGGAAAGCCGTATCTCGTCAACCTGATCCAGCCGCAGCTGATCAAGCAGGATATTGCGAGGGCGAGAGCGTTGGGAGCCGATTTTGTGGCAGTGGCTCTCCACTTCGGTGCCGAGTACCAGCGAATGCCCAACGACAGCCAGCGAACCATCGCCGATCTCTGTCTGCAGTACGGGGCAGACCTCATTCTCGGCGCCCACCCGCATGTCGTTCAGCCTTACGAATGGCGGACTGTCACATTGGAAAACGGTCAGCAGCATACGGGATTCGTGGCGTACTCCCTCGGCAATTTCATCTCCGCACAGCGGCGGGACTACAAGGACGTCGGAGCCATTTTGAAGCTGACGCTTGTCAAGCGGGCGACAGGAGAAGCCAAACTGGAGTCGGCGGAGTTGATCCCCACGTATGTTCACTACTATCGAAAAGACGGCAAGCGGAAGTACGTCGTTTATCCGCTGCCGCAGACGCTGCAGGCCGTGAATGTCACCAAGGATCCGATGCTGACGAAGGATTTGCTTGCCTATTTGAAACGCCTGTACAAAGAGATGACCGTTCATGTCCTGTCGCTCACCGCAAAAAAGAAAGCCAGCTGAATGCTGGCTGTTATTTTTTGCCGAATCCAAAAGGCAGATGAATCTTCAGTTGCAGCTTCAGCTCTTCATTGGCCATGGTGATCCCCTCCACCTGAATGTTGGGGGAAATCAGCTCCGGATAAAAGCCGAGATCGTACGCTTTTTCCATTTCTTCAATCGTAGACTGCGGAAGGGCAAAACCGTCAAAATAGAGCTGATTGATGTGGAATTTCAACTGTTTGGGCGACACCAATTCGTAGTTGCCGACGATCCGCAGGCGCATGTGGTCGTACGTGCCGTCGACGATCAACTGATTGTTGTCAAACTGAAAATGGGATTGCTTGAACAGTTCGTCCTTGGACACAAGGAACTGGTTAAAGTCTTGCTGCCTGATCGTAAATGTGTGGGAGAACAAGCTCTCCGATTGAATCCGTTCCGGCGTGGCCAACTCCGGAATTTGCGACATGACATTGGCCAGCATGCCAAAAAAGGTCTGAAAAGCGGGGAGTCCGCGGTTGCGCCAATCCACAACCAGATGGTCCATCAGCGATTCGACGCTGGTGGAATCGGACAGTTTTTTCACGTTCTGTTCTTTTTCCGCCTGAATGGCCAGCATCTCAGCCAGCTGCTGTTCGTAGTTGGCGCGCAGTTCCTGCAGCGCGACCAGTCGAGTCTGCTTGTCTGTCTGCAGCACGGCCGCTTTGGTCCGTTCCGCCTGGTACGCCTCCAGTTTGGACATGTCGCGCTGATATAACAGTTGGAGAAAATCAACCAACAATAACAAATTGCTGAAATTTTCCGTATCAAACAGCAGGGAAAGCAGGGAGACGCGTTCGCCGGTATAGTAGGCACGGGCTACGTCGCCGGCGTGCCGCCGCATCGCTTCCATCACCAGCTTCTGTCGCGCAAGCTCCAGGTCCAACCGGGCTATATCTGCCTGCAGCCGGCCCTCTTCCTCTTTAATCAGCGTGAGAGTGCGCTCCAGCTCCTTTTGTGTGAAGTGCTGCTGCAGAATCAGCTGTTCCAGAGGAAGCCCCTCCTGGGCACTTGCCGTGAACGGAAAGAGCGTCAGCGAAAGAACGAGCAGGATCAGTAGGCCATTGCGCATAGTTTCACCTTTTGCTTTCTTGATTGGATAGGGAGTCAAATGGTAAAATGCGGGGGCATCCAATTGGGAGACTCCTCTTTACATTGTATGTTGCTGCCGTGTAATTATAGCCTTACACTACCACATTTGGGGATCACAGGAGAATAGGTTTATGGAATTGACTTCAATCATACGCGAGGAAATGGAACAAAACGAACAGAATGCCATCCCGTTTGTCCGGTTTATGGAGTTGGCCCTGTACCACCCGCAGTTCGGCTACTACACCTCAGAACGGCCAAAAGTGGGGAAAGAGGGCGACTTTTTCACCAGCGCTTCGGTTCATCCTGTGTTTGCCGAGACCCTGGCCGACAAGATCATAGACATCGTCCGGGCACAACAGATAGCAAACCCGACGCTTGTGGAAATTGGCGGAGGAACGGGCATGCTGGCCAAACACATCACAACGCGGATGGAACAGACGGCGCCTGATCTCTGTCACCGCTTGAAGCTGATTTTGATCGAGACAAGTCCCTACCATCGCCGTCTGCAGGCTGAGGCCCTGCGCGGGTTTGCCGGCCGTGTGAACCTCTACTCCTCCCTGAAGGAAGCTGCTGATTGCGAACGGGTGGAAGGTGTCGTGCTGTCCAACGAATGGCTGGACGCTTTTCCGGTGCACCTGGCGGAGAAAACGGCGAGCGGTTGGAGAGAGGTATGGGTAACGGGTCAGGATGAGGGCTTTGCGGAACAGATCGGGAACTTGACACCCGAGCTGGCAGAGTATTTGCACAGCGCCAAACTGAAGCTGCCCGCAGGTATGCGGATCGAGGTCAATCTGGGGATGAGGCAGGCGATTGCTGACGTCTCACGATTGCTTCTCCGAGGGGCGGTCATCACCATTGACTACGGGGACACGGAAGAGGAACTGTATCATCCCAGCCGAAAGCGCGGTACGCTGATGTGCTACCATCGCCATACGGCCGATGACAATCCCTATGAAAGGGTGGGGGAGAAAGATATCACCGCACATGTCAACTTTAGCGCCCTGATGAAGTGGGGAATGGAAGTCGGTCTGGGAACCCTTGAATACATGCGGCAGGATCAGTTTCTCATCCGGAACGGCATTCTGGAAAAAGCGGTGGCACATACCGATACGGATCCCTTCACCAGCGAAGCGATGAAGCGCAACCGCGCGATCCAGCAGCTGATTTACCCCGGCGGCTTGGGCGGTATGTTCCGGGTGTTGATCCAGACCAAATAAAAAAAGATGCTCTGTATCAAAGAGCATCTTTTTTTACTGTATAAGAATTTATAAATTTGGACCTCCCATACAGCCGCTAGAAAAGTGTTCGGGGCCCCGCCCGGCGAAAAAAGGGACCCCACTCGGCTCAGCGATAGCTACCGCCGAGTGGGGTGAGAATAGCTAATGCCGGGTGGGTTTTTTTATTACAGAATCATTTGCAGCAAGGAATGCTCTTGGGTACCTACCGGCATCAAAAAGAACGTGTAGTAGGTAAATCCTACGAAAGAGATGAACATGAAACCGAAGAAGATGTTCAGGTACGCTCTTTCAGACAGGTTCATGTAGCTGAGAGCTACGAAGAAGGCAGTCAAACCAAAGAACAAAAGCGCCATCGGGAACAATTTTCCCCAGAACGCCATCAGTGCGATCACGAGCGTCCAAAAGCCGAGCACGCGGTACATGCGATCCATCTGAATCCCTCCTTTTAACAGCATATCGGCAAGATTTTCAAGATTCCTTCCCCATTATATCGGACACGGACAGGTGTGTAAACGGGAAGGTATGACGGATTTATGACGAGTTTTAGACGGTCTGGGGAATGTGGATGACCGTATAATTGCAGGATTTGCAACCACCGAGCATGGACTCCTCTTCTCGTAATTCAATGTTTCCAAAGTACGCCTCAAATATTCCCGTCAACAGAGCATTGTGCATTTTGCAGACGCTGCTGGAAAAACGCTTGGCTGTTTCGGAAAAGGTGCAATTGTACACGCGGAAGCGGAGGCAGTTGTCACTCACATGTTCAATATCGGGCTTTAGTCCCTGGGCGACCACCAGCCTGTTGATGTGAGCCAGTTTTTCTTCAAACGAACTGCTGTTCAAATCCAACGGGTATTCCTTCATCGATCGTTTCGCCATCTCCATCCCGAGACGGTGCCCCATTTTGATCAGAGCCATCTCGCCCGCTTCACCCAGAGAAAGCAAGCTCTCAATGGCAATATCAGCCAACAGCTGGTAATCGCGGGGCGGAAACTGAAGGCTGACGACCTGGTCCGACAGCATGTAGAGTCGGCTTGGTCTGCCTCCCTTACCGGTTTTGTCGGAAATCGATTTCAGTAAATGGACATCTTCCAGTTTGCTCAGATGCAGCCGGGCGACGTTTGGATGGATGGAAAAGTGTTCGGCAACCTCTTGCACGGTAATGGGATCCTTGCTGGAGGCGACGTACTGGTATATGGAATAACGGGTGGGGTCAGCCAAAGCGCTTGTAACTTTCTGTGCATCGTAAACCAAGCCGGTACCCCCTTTTCTATTTCTGGTGTCGTATCAAGTGGAAATCACATTTAGTTTAGCCGATTTTTGGCTGGTTGTTAAGCTTGAAGTGTGCAAACGGCTGATTATGGGGTATTTTATATATTTACTACTATTGACATAGTGTTAATGTCAATTTTATAATCCCAGTAGGAAATGATTGTATATTAGCTTACCAAATGAAAGTTTCTCATAAATAGATGGGAGGGATAGCAAATGGCGGTTGCACAAAAAAACCAAACTCAGAAGTTGACGTTTTTTACTTATCCCAGCTGCACATCCTGTCGCAAAGCCAAAGCCTGGCTTGCGGAGAACGGAGTTACATACGAGGAACGGCACTTGTTCAAAAATCCGCCAACCGCTGAAGAGCTGTTGGAAATCATCAAAATGACAACGAACGGGATGGATGAAATCCTGTCTACGCGCAGCCAGCGTTTTCGAAACCTTGAGGTAGACATCAACGACATGACCGTCAGCGAGCTTCTGGAAATGCTAAGCGAGGAGCCGCAGCTGTTGAAACGGCCAATTCTGACCAACGGGGAACAACTGATCATCGGCTACAACCAGTCGGCTATGAAAAATCTTTTGTCTTAACCACGATCACGTGCTTTCTTCCACTGCAGCCACCTTCTCGACACCTTGGGGAGCGAAAATACGCTTCTCTTTTTTCTTGCCTGTCCGGACGTTAGAATGAAGAAGAAATGTCATTCGGTGGGGAGGATGGAGGCAAGTGAACACCGTACGGTTGGAAAAAAGGGAAGGAATGGCAGTCGTTACACTGGATCGGCCGCATGTTCGCAACGCGCTCAGCCTGGAGATGGTGGATGAGCTGCATCTTGTGTTGGATGCGTGCAGGCAGGATTCGCAGGTAAAAGTCCTGGTCATAACCGGGTCCGGTTCCAGCTTTATTTCCGGGGGCGATCTGGAACAGTTTATCGCCGTACGGGGCAAGGAACAGTCGCTTCCCTTGCTGACTAAGGCAGGGGAGTTGCTCACCGCAATCGATGCCATGACCAAGCCGACGATCGCCATGATCAACGGCGCTGCGCTGGGGGGAGGCTGCGAGTTTGCCGCCGCCTGCCACTTCCGGTTCGCCAGTGAAAACGCCGTGTTCGGCTTTGTCCAAATCGGGATGCACATCACCACAGGCTGGGGCGGCGGAACCCGATTGTTGGACAAGTTGCCGGAATCCCGTGCGCTGGCTTTGCTGTTGACAGGCGAACGCTTTGATGCCAAACAGGCGGAACAGATCGGTTTTATCGACGGGCTGTACCAGCCGGAGTGTCTTCAGGAAGAAGTGTACCGCTTCGCCGGCAAGATCGCGGCCCAGCCGCTGGAAGGCATCCAGGCGTACATGCGGATGCTGCAGTGGAAGCGTGCCGGGATGAGCCAGGCCGAGCGGATCCGACGGGAAATCGAGCAGTGCGCTGACCTCTGGGGCAGCGACGAGCACGTAAGAGTGGTTCAGCGCTTTCTTCGCAAGGGATAGTTCTGCTTGCTGCGCAGGTTCCTCCCGTTTAAACATTTCGTAGCTTGGACATACTTTTTCTAGTAGAAAGCGATTCTACGAGAGTAGGAGTATGCATAGGATGAACTACATCATCCTTTAAAGGTTACGGGAGGGACATCACATATGGTAGCTTCCAGACAGGACGCGTGGACAGAGGACGACGATTTGGTACTGGCAGAAGTAACGTTGCGCCATATTCGCGAAGGCGGAACACAGCTTGCTGCTTTTGAAGAGGTAGGACAGCGGTTGGGGCGGACTGCCGCTGCTTGCGGATTTCGCTGGAACAGTTCGGTGCGCAAGCGATACGATGCAGCGATTGCCATCGCCAAGGGCCAAAGGCAGCAGTTGAAAAAGCTGGGACGACTGCCCGTGCAAACGCCAGAACTGGGCGTGGAGAACGTTGAGGTGCAGCGAAGTGTCCAGACGGCTGAAGTGCAAGCGGCGGCTGCGGTTGCGGACGAGGAGCAGCAGATTGAAGCCGTGATCAAGCTTCTTTTGAACCAGAAGGAGACCATACGCCGATTGAAGCAGCTTGAACATGAGATGGAAGTAAAAGAATCGGAGATGAAAGAATTAAGAGAGGTCAACCAAAAGATGAAAAAGGAGTTGGAGGCGGTCCGGGGAGTGAATGACGACTACAAGGCCCTGGTGCAAATCATGGACCGCGCTCGCAAGCTGGTCTTCCTGCAGGAAGAAGGCGCCCCGAAGCCGATCTTTAAAATGGACTCCAACGGAAATCTTGAACGGGTGGAAAAATAGGCGTAAACAGAAAAGAAGCGGATCATTCCGCTTCTTTTTGTATTACTCTTGCAATCCGACACCCTGTGGAAGCCACACGTACGGGTTTTCGCCGCGGTCGCGGATCGGGTTGTACTTCACAGGGGTAAAGCCCATTTTCAGCCAAAATTCGTCGGCACGGCAGCGGGAGTTGGTCTTGATCGGGGCTCCGAAGCTTTTTGCATGGTTCACAAGAGCGGTGCCGTAATCCTTCCCGCGGTAGTCAGGCAAAACCTCAAGCTTCCAGAGTTCATAATAGTCCTGTGCCGGTTGGAAATAGCGGTCGTACTTGCCGTCGATCTTGTACAGGCTCATCCGGGCAACCAGACGTTCGTTGTGGTAAATGCCGTAAAACGGTGAGTCGGAATCGTTTTCCACGATATTTGCCTCCAGGTCCTCCTTCATGGAGAGTTCCTCCAGGCCAAATTCGCGGAATGCTTGAAACTCCTCCAGCGTCTTGTAGTTGATGCGTAAACGTTTTACTTCATACATAAATGATGCCACTCCTCCCGGGACGCTTAACGTTTCATCATTTCTTTCCTTTCATTATACACAATAAAGGTTGCAAATGCTCTATTTGTTCCAACGGAGTTTTAAGGAAATGATTTCGCTTGCATGGAAGATTTTTAAAAATTATCCTAGAACTATCGAAACAGTCGTGGCAAAATAGGGAGTAATGAAAGTATTCCGACGCTTTTTGTGGCTTCGCAGGGAAGTGACTCGACGTAGCATCGCCACGATGAAGCACCCTGCGGGCACCTGGATGTGGCTTCGCGGGGAAGTGACTCGACGTAGCATCGCCACGATGAAGCACCCTGCGGGCACCTGGATGTGGCTTCGCAGGGAAGTAACTCGACGTAGCATCGCCACGATGAAGGGAGAGTAATTATGCGTAAAGTGCTAATCGCAAACCGGGGAGAAATCGCCCGACGCATCATCCGCACCTGCCGCGCTCAAGGACTGGCGACGGTAGCCGTTTATTCGGAAGCGGACAAGGATCTTCCGTTTGTCCGCGAGGCGGATGAAGCCGTTCACATCGGACCCCCGCCAGTCCCGCAGAGCTATTTGAACATGGAAGCGATCCTTGCAGCCGCCAAAGCGACCGGCGCTGACGCGATTCACCCCGGCTACGGACTGCTGTCTGAAAATGCGGCGTTTGCCAAGCGGTGCCGGGAAGAGGGTATGACATTCATCGGGCCATCTCCGGAAGTGATCGCCCAGATGGGAGACAAGGTTACCGCCCGCAAAATCATGCGTGACGCCGGAGTGCCGATCGTACCCGGTTTTGAGGGCCAAATGGAGACAGCGGATGAAGCAGTGGAACGGGCAAACGAGATGGGCTATCCCGTGATGCTGAAGGCAAGTGCCGGAGGCGGCGGAATCGGCATGCAGGTATGTCACAGCGACGCAGAACTTCGCCAGGCATTCCAGTCGGCAAAAGGCAGGGCAAAAGCGTATTTTGGCAATGACACGATGTTTTTGGAGAAATATGTGCAAAATCCGCATCATATAGAAGTACAGATTGTCGCAGACGAGCATGGAAACGTCCTTCACCTCCTGGAGCGTGAATGTTCCATTCAGCGCCGTCATCAAAAGGTGTTGGAGGAGAGCCCGTCACCGTTCCTCGACGCGGATACCCTTGAGAAAATCTGCCAGGCAGCGGTTGCGGCAGCCCGTGCAGTTGATTACACGGGCGTGGGAACAGTGGAGTTTATCATGGACGATCGGAAAAACTTTTTCTTTCTGGAGATGAACACGCGTCTGCAGGTGGAGCATCCTGTGACAGAAGAGATGACCGGACTCGACCTGGTGGCCTTGCAGCTGGACGTCGCCCGCCATCAACCGCTTACGCTGCAGCAGTCTGATGTGAAGGCTCTCCGTCACGCGATCGAACTGCGCGTGTACGCGGAAGATCCTGTTACCTTCCTGCCGTCTCCGGGAAAAATCGAGCAGTATCAACCGCCAAAGATGGAACACGTGCGCATCGATGACGGGGTGGAAAGAGGGACGCAGGTAACGCCGTTCTACGATCCGATGATTGCCAAGGTGATCGTCTCCGGCGCTGACCGGAAGGAAACGATCGAGCGGGCCGTCGAAGCCATGCAGGCATTTACGCTTACCGGAATCAAGAACAACATCCCGTTCTTGCTGGAGGTATTGCAGGATGAACGGTTCCAGCAGGGCATGTACACCACGCAATTCGTGCAGGACAGAAAGAAGCAATCCCAATAAAGCGTGTTGAAAAAAGGAGAGAGTAACATGAAAAAGGTAACCGCTAACATGGCTGGAACCGTTATCAACGTATTGGTAAACGCAGGTGACCACGTATCCGCCGGACAGGACGTGATCGTGATGGAATCGATGAAAATGGAAGTGCCTGTCCAATCGGAAGCGGAAGGAAAAGTGGCGGAAGTGAAAGTAAACATCGGTGATTTCGTCAACGACGGGGACGTCATTCTGGTTATCGAATAGTTTTTTCTGGATGGAAACTGAGCGCTCGCTAGGTTTGGCAGGAGAGGAGATAGGTTCCATGCAGGTACACATTGTGGAGGTAGGTCCGCGGGACGGTTTACAGAATGAAAAGGAGATCGTGCCGACCGATGTAAAGATCGAACTGATCCAGAAATTGACGGCGGCAGGGCTAAAGCGCATTGAGGCCACCTCGTTTGTCAATCCGAAATGGATTCCCCAGTTGGCCGATGCGGCTGAAGTGCTGAACGGTTTGTCTGCCCAGCCGGGTGTGACGTACAGCGCGCTCGTGCCCAACCTGCGCGGGTTGGAACGGGCGAGGGAAACCGGGCTTAAGGAAGTGGCTGTATTCATGTCAGCCAGTGAAAGCCACAATCAAAAAAATATCAACAAGACGATTGACGAGACGTTTCCGGTGCTGGAAGAAGTGGTCCGCGAAGCGAGATCACTGGGAATGCGTGTACGAGGGTACGTCTCTACCGTGTTTGGCTGCCCGTACGAGGGCGAGGTGCCGCTTGACAAAAGTCGGCGGGTCACGGATGCTCTGCTGAAGATGGGTGTTTATGAAGTGTCCATCGGCGATACGATCGGCGTGGCAACGCCCAGGCAGGTGCATGAGACGTTTGCCGCGCTTGTGAAAGATGTTACGACTGAGCGCTTGGCCGGTCACTTTCACGATACGCGCGGGACGGGGTTGGCCAATGTAGCGGCCGCACTGCAGGAAGGCATCCGCACGTTTGACAGTTCCATCGGCGGGCTTGGCGGATGTCCCTACGCCCCAGGAGCGGCAGGCAATATCTCAACGGAAGACCTGGTTTACATGTTGTCAGGCATGGGTTTGGAAACGGGTGTCGACCTGGACGGGCTAACAGAAGCGGGAGCGTATATCCAGCATCAATTGGGCCGTGAGCTTCCGTCCAAAGTGCTGAAGGCGCAGTTGGCCGGCAAGTGCCCAAACTAACCGCAACGGAGGGGAAGCGGCGATGACGGTTCAATATCGGAAAGAAGGACAGATCGGCGTCCTCACACTGGAACGCCCGGAAGTATACAATTGCTTGAATCTTGAAACGCTTCAAACGATGCGCCGTCTGATCGGCGAAATCGTGTTGGACAAGGAGGTGCGCGCGCTCATTGTCACTGGTGCGGGCGACAAGGCCTTTTGCGCCGGCGCCGATTTGAAGGAACGGCGCACCATGACGGAACAACAGGTGCAGCTGTTCATCCGTACCATTCGCGATACCTTCAGCGAATTGGAAAAGCTGCCGAAGCCGGTCATCGCCGCGATCAACGGGGTGGCGCTGGGCGGAGGAACGGAGTTGGCGCTTGCCTGCGATCTTCGCGTCATGAGTGCGACTGCGCAGATGGGATTGACGGAGACGTCGCTAGGCATCATCCCGGGAGCGGGGGGAACCCAGCGACTGCCGCGTCTGATCGGCAAAGGCAAGGCAAAAGAACTGATCTTCACCGCACGCCGTGTGCAGGCGGACGAAGCGTTGGCCATCGGGTTGGTCAACCGTGTGGTACCGGGAGCAGAAGTGATGGCAACCGCCATGGAACTGGCGGAAGAGATTGCTGCCAACGCCCCGATCGCATTGGCTCAGGCCAAGTTCTCGATCGATTTTGGGCTGGAGGCGGATCTCGCCACCGGATTGGCCATTGAGAGCAATGCCTATCAGGTGCTGATTCCGACCAAGGATCGTCTGGAAGGACTGGAAGCCTTTAAGCAAAAACGAAAGCCCGTGTATCGCGGAGAGTAGAAACGCAGCATGTCTGCACACAGGAGGTCGTGTTATGAGCAATCATTTGGAAGATACCTTGCGTGAACGAATCGCCCAGGTGAAAAAAGGGGGCGACGAAAAATACCACGCCAAGCTGAGGGAACAAAACAAGCTGTTCGTCCGCGACCGGCTGAAGCTATTGTTTGACGACGAATTCATGGTAGAGGACGGCCTGTTTGCCAACTTCATGGCCGGTGATCTGCCGGCGGACGGCGTTGTCACTGCGATCGGAAAAGTGAACGGCCAGACCGTATGCGTCATGGCGAACGACTCCACCATCAAGGCTGGCTCCTGGGGAGCACGCACGGTGGAGAAGATCATTCGGATCCAGGAAACAGCGGAAAAGATGCGAGTACCGCTCATCTACCTCGTTGACTCGGCGGGAGCGCGCATCACGGATCAGCTGGAGATGTTCCCCGGACGGCGCGGAGCCGGCCGCATTTTTTACAACCAGGTAAAACTGTCTGGAAAAGTGCCGCAGATCTGCATATTATTTGGTCCATCCGCCGCAGGAGGAGCGTACATACCTGCGTTCTGCGACATCGTCATCATGGTGGATAAAAACGCCAGCATGTACCTGGGATCCCCGCGCATGGCAGAAATGGTCATCGGGGAAAAGGTAACGCTAGAGGAACTTGGCGGGGCACGCATGCACTGCTCGGTCAGCGGCTGCGGAGACGTGCTGGCGGCCAACGAAGAGGAAGCGATTCAGGCGGCTCGCCGTTACCTCAGCTTCTTCCCGGGCAACTATATGGAAAAACCGCCGGCGGCAGAGCCAAAAGCTCCCAATGCAAACGCCAAGGATATCGCGATGATCGTGCCGGAAAACCAAAACGCGCCGTTCAACATGCACGATTTTATCGATGCGCTGGTGGACGAAGGCTCCTTTTTTGAGATCAAGAAGCTGTTCGCTCCTGAGATCGTCACCGGCTTGGCGAGGCTGGACGGCAAGCCGGTGGGTATTGTAGCCAATCAGCCGCGGGTAAAAGGCGGCGTCCTGTTTGTTGACTCGGCAGATAAGGCGGCCCGCTTCATCACCTTGTGCGACGCCTTTCACATCCCGATTCTGTTCCTCGCCGATGTGCCCGGCTTTATGATCGGAACCGCCGTGGAACGTGCCGGCATTATCCGCCACGGAGCGAAGATGATTTCCGCCATGGCGGAGGCGACGGTGCCGAAGATTTCTGTCATTGTTCGCAAAGCGTACGGGGCGGGACTCTATGCGATGGCCAGCTCCGCATTTGAACCGGATGCCTGCCTGGCGCTGCCGGGAGCGCAAATCGCCGTCATGGGTCCGGAAGCGGCGGTCAATGCCGTATACAGCAACAAGATCCAGGCAATCGAGGATCCCCAGGAGCGCCAGGCGTTCATTATGGAAAAACGGCGTGAATACCAGCAGGATATCGACATTTACCTGCTTGCCTCCAATCTGATCGTGGATGGCATCGTACCGCCCGGTGAACTGCGGCGGGAATTGATCAACCGTTTTGACGTTTACTTAAGCAAGCGGCAGGTCTTTACCGACCGCAAGCATCCTGTTTATCCGGTATAACTGCATGGCTGCCGTTCCCGTTATGGGCGGCAGCCATTCTAAGTATATAAGACTTCCATGCCGCGTTCACGGCATCACTGATGAATGAAAATATTGTCAATACTGCTACTACGGCTGGCGAAG
>NZ_JBIYSM020000031.1:0-54753 GCF_044759095.2 Brevibacillus soli | reverse complement strand
TTCGGAATCTGGGCTCATAACCTCAGAAGAGCAGCCCAAATGGCCAAATAAGCAACGATTAACGGATACAGTTACACGGTAGCCCCCTGAGATTCACCACAATGAGATGCTTCTGCCAAAAAACGATTTTTTCAGGAGTAACTAGCTAATGCCGGGTGGGTTTTCTTGGATGATGTGGAAAAACACGGTTAGCGATGCCGGAGGGACAGGTTTGGATCAGATGGCGATGTTCCACTTGATTGTATCATCTCTGGACTGTCCAGATAGATGCCTGCAAACCATTCACTCCAGCCCATCTTGGCGTGCAGTGAACTTGGTTTGATGTTGCCCAACTTTTGCCCCTCTGCTTGCAGCCGGCGGAGATAAGAGACGGCGCCGGAACCAGACACTTTGTATATCCGTGGCCGTGTTAATTGCCCCAATCTGCGGCAGTACGCATAATGGAAATTCTGGCATAATCCTGCATCGAGCTGTTCCACAAGCCGATCCGTATCCAGCTCCTGATCAGTCTCGATATACAACGTGTAATGATACGTATGATACGTACAATCAGGAGCAAGCAGTAAAAAGTCCGGTGAAACAGCGAGCCGCAAGCAAAGCATATCCAAAACCTCAGAAACATGCTGTTCATTCAGCTTCTCGCCAAAGTGGTCGGACACCTTGTCCGCCTTGCCGACAAACCGGATCAGCGGGGTTCGTCCCATATAGCCTGTCACTTCCACTACATCCTGGAGTCGATACCGATACAATCCGCCACCGGTCGTGATCACAACGGAATAACGGTTGCCAACCGTCAATTCATGGGCCAAATGGGTTTGCCCCGTTTGCTCTTCCACATCGATAAATTCATAGAAATGGGAGCGGATCGCCAATACAGATGAATCGGTGCCTTCAACGGGAAAAGAGATAAATCCTTCGGTAGCGATCAGCCCTTTCCCTTTCACCCGAATGCCGCTCACCCGCTGCCGCAGCTGCTCAGCGTATAATGCTGAGTTGCCGTCGGTCCAGCAGCTGATCAGCCGCAGCTTGGGCCAGATATGCCGATATTGGGCGGATCCCAGCGTTCGCAGTTCGGCCGCTCTACGTTCATCAGGCTTAACGCGCCGCAATAGCTGTTCTTTGAGATTCTCGGCAATTGGCTCGGGCGGGGTCAAACTGCCTTGTTTCATATCGGTTAACAGCGGCTCCCAGTACATGCGTAGATCGTCCAGTAAAATCGAAAGAAACGTCGGGTTCCAGACAGAGATAAACGTAAGATCACGGTTTTGCAGCAAGAAAAAGAGGGTAAGATAGCGAAACGATGCGTTGGATGATACATGCTTCACTTCCGGTGGAACTGCCATCAATGTTTCAATGAGGAATTTTTCCACTCGCCCGAAATACTCGGAATCTTCCTCAAAACCAATGGGGATACCGCCTGCGGTATAGGTTTTCTCCATTTTCGCCAGCGGTGTAATCGACCAGTAGGCCGTACCCAGCAAAAGCGATGGATTCCGCAGATACATATCGAACATCCAGGGACCGATCCCGTTGCCAAACTCTTTTTTTAATGCTTTCGTATACGGGATCAGCTTTGAGGCTGACGTTGATCCGCTCGACAGCTCAAGCAGATCGACGCGTTCCTCTGTCAACACCGAGGGATCTCCACAGCCGATTTGTTCGATATAGTGTTGATACGATTCATAGGTGCTCAACGGAACAAGCTGCTGAAAGTCAGGTATAGAAGCAACGTTGTCAAACTGATGCTCCCTTCCAAAAACGGTATACCGGTTTTCTCGCACGAGCCGCCGCAGATAACGGGTTTGCACCTGGCGTGGAAAATAGACGGAGATGCGAAACAGCAGGTAGCGAACAAGATAAAAAGAGATCCAGACAAGATTGCACCCCAGATAAACAAGCGTCCGCATCATTCACCCGTCCCCATCGCCAACAGCTTTTTACCTGCTGAGGTAAGATTCTGCTCGTTCACTTCACATAAACAACAGAGCTCCGCACCTTCAGCATGATGCGGATTTTTTTCCGCGAAGAAGCGGATATGCGCGTTTTTCAACTTATCTTCCGTAATATCGGCAACGCCTTGTTTCAACCTTTCACGCGAATGACTGAACCGCAGCGTACCGGTTGCCGGATCATAGTCGCCAGGAAACTTGTAGTCCGCAAACAAGTGAATCATTTCTTTCACAACTTGCGGTGTCGGCTTATCGAAGCGAGGATAAAACTCCTTGAAAAACACCGGCAAGAAGCGGTATGTCTTATACCCCGAACAAATCAGGAACCAATACCACCGTTTCGGTGACTCTGCCTCACGAAAGGAAAAGATCGCCTTCAGCCATACCTTCGGAAGCTCCATCGTTCCCCAGTAGGCCTGATCAATAATCGTGTCGCCGGAAAAAATCACTTTGATCGGTTCGCCTTGATACTCCAGATCAATGAATTGCAGCGTAGAAAATCCGCGCAATGCCGAATGATCTTTATCTCTCAATAAAATCGCATAATTTTTTTGCGCTAAGTCCCGATAAAAATGATCTCGTTCGATATGGTCAAAATAGTGTGTAAGAAGGTCAAACATCTGCTCTTTCCATTCGGAAGGTATGTCACGAATGGCTGAAATCGTACCGACCAGTTTTGCCATGCCATCCTCCTGTTACAATCGGGCAATCTCCAGATAAGGGAAACGTCCGTCAATCTGTTCGATCACGTCTTGTGCCTCTTCCCAGTAAACCAGATAGAGGTCGCTCTGATACAAGATAGGTTTATACGGCAGAACCGCCTGACAAAGGGGATCATCCGCAAACAATCCAACCATAAAGTACGCATAATCCGTATCGATAAAATCGTTGTACACTTTCCGCACCAACGCAGCAAATATATGGGGATGATTGTCATCGACCGCGATGTGACTCAGATAAAAATAACGAAACGGTTGATTGACCGGAGGAAGCGGCGTTAACCGGAATAACGCTGCCCCCAGATTATACAGCCAGCGAAAACGGCGTATGGCACCGCTGTACGATTTCACCACGGTTTGTTTAAAACGGTGTTGATCCCATACGGCGCATACCCCGATGACCCGGTTGTCCCGCACCGCCACGTAAAAATCCTCCCAGGAAAGATCACGGCTTCTTTCGGGCGATGCGATCTCTGCCTTGGTGTAGTAGGGATAAAACTGCTTTTCTTTTCCGTTTCGCTGCAAACAAGCGATGATTTCGTCGCTTAGGGCTTCACTGCCTGGCCTGATCTCAAAATCGCAAGGATACTCAGCCATCTTGCGGCGCAGTTGGATCGCCAGCGTATGTAAACGTCCGTGCTTCTGATAAACCGGCAGCCCGAATTTACGCGAGGTCAGCACTTTTATCGCCGTCTGGTTATCGGAAATGATCGTCGCGAGATGAAGGGGAACGCTAGCGGACCTGTTTACTTCCTTTAAAAAGTGGTGACCCCGGACCAGCAGCTGCATGTCACGATGCTCGGCAGCCACGCGCAGTTGGCTTAGATACCCGACTGTCTGGGGGATGCCGTTTAGATAAACGGTGCGAATGGAACGGCTGGCCATTGCGATCAGCTCATCGTTTTTCTTTACCGTTATGACTTCCCCTACATCCCCCTCAACAGCCAGACCGGAGAAGTAATCGGGTTCCCGCTCGAAGGCGACGGAGATGCTTCCTTCCATCGGTGTGTTTGCCAGCAAACGGCGGATTGCCTCATCATCTTGGCGAGTGGCTAATGTGTAACTCTCTTTCATTTGGGAAACTCCTCATGATACGGGAATAATAACCGCTTCTTCCGGTGTTTTGCTGATCGGGTGATTGGCTTTTAACAGCGGTCCGACAAAGGCTTCGTCACCAAGCGGATATCCTTCCCGCTGTGTGGCTTCTTTTTTAAACATGAGGTTGATCATAAAGAAATTTCTCCAAAGGAAAAAGGACCTGGCATTCGTCTTCCGGGCCAAGCTTCGTTTCCATATAGAGGGGAAGCTGTAAAACCTCTTTCGGGATTCCACACATTTTTCGCGAATAGTGTCGGGCGATAACCTGCGGGGAAGAAAAGGCACATCGCCATACCGGTAGCGGTCGTCGAGCCACCATTTTTCATAGAGAAGACGTCCTTCTTGCTCCAGCCGCTTGTAAAGAGGTGTACCCGGAAACGGGGTCAAATGATTGAACGACACGATGTAGATATCGTGTTCGATGGCAAAATGAACGGTTTCTTCAAACGATTCCAGTACGTCCTCGTCATACCCGAACACAAACGTGGCATACAGGATCAACCCGTATTCCTTGAATTTCTGCAGGGCATGAAGAAAACCGCCCTTTGCCGTATTGAAGCCTTTTTGCATCG
Source organism: Brevibacillus soli (assembly GCF_044759095.2). NCBI lineage: Bacteria > Bacillati > Bacillota > Bacilli > Caryophanales > Paenibacillaceae > Brevibacillus > Brevibacillus soli. The sequence goes on along the minus strand of NZ_JBIYSM020000031.1, from coordinate 50,415 downwards.
CTTTGAGATTGGCTGGATTGAGACTTTCAAATCCGATCAGGAGTCCCTGGCAGCCGCTGTCCCTTAAAAGCTGCATAAACTCTTCATCGTGCGTGCAGGTGATGCTGCCTTGTCCGACCCACTTGATGTTCAGCGGAATGAGGGCACGAAACAGCTCTTTTGCCTGCTCCATATTGGATACCACATTGTCGTCAACAAAAAAGAACAGTTTTGTCGTATCCCTTAGTGTTTCAATCTCCGATACAATGTCCTGCCAAGGCCTGCGTGTTTGCGTACTGTTAAAGTAGGTTTGGATGGCGCAAAAATCGCACTTGAAGTGACACCCCCGGCCGGCTTCAATCAATCGTAAGGGCAAATACCGTTTTCCCTGAAAAATGGACCGATCTGGCTGGATGCGCTCCAAGCTTGGTCTGCCGGACAGCTTATAATAGCGCTGCAGGCGATGACGGCGCGCATCGTCAATCACCTGCTCCCATACACCTTCCGCTTCTCCGATTACGACGGCTTCGGCATACTCGCTCACTTCTTCAGGGACAAGCGTGGCGTGAAAGCCGCCCATCACAACGGGAACGCCCCTCTTCCTATATTCCGTCGCAATTTGGTACGCTCGTTTGGCCGTGTACGTTTCTACGCTGATGGCAACCAGATCGGTCGGTTCATCGTAAGGAATCGGCTCGATCCGGTCATCGTAAAAAGCAATCTCCACATCTTTTGGCGTTAACCCGGCAATCATCGCGGGAGGCAGGGGCTCCATCTCCCACAGCTTGATATAAGGTTCTCCTTTTCTTTTTCCAATACAGGGATGGATGATCGTAAGCTTCAACTGGCAGTCCCACCTTTATCCGATGTACCCGGCATTGCAGGTATAAAATCTATGCAGATTGTAAGCGTAAAAGCGATACCCGATATTCGTCGTAATCTGAAGCGGGATTTGAATGCCTGAGCCAAGCACCCGCTTCATGATGCTGGGATAGCTGTATACCTTTTTCCATGCCCATTCGTGACCTTGGTACAGCTCATCGACGGACAGGTTTTTCGGTTGAAAGACCACATGCTGCCCGTCATAAAGCGTCCAATCCTCCGTCAAGATTCTGTTTTCCGCTTTCAGGCGCTTATAGAGAGCGGTCGAAGGAAACGGCGTAACGATGGCGAATCGAGGCAAGTCGATGCAGGAATCGATCGCGAACTCTGCTGTCAGTTCAAAGGTCTCTTTCGTATCTTGATCCAAGCCAAAGAGGAAGGTGCCCATCACCATGATGTTGTAGTCGTGCAGTTTTTTAACAATCTCTTTGAATTTGGCGGGAGAGTTGAAGTTTTTGTTGGTTCCGCGCAAGGCAGCAGGGGAGACGCTTTCAAAGCCGAGCAAAAGACCGCTGCAGCCGCTCTCGTGCGCCAGCTTCAACAACTCGTCGTCGTAACCCATCAACGTTGTGGCAAGGCCGTACCATTTTACTTTAAGCTTTGCCAGTTCCCTGAATAAGGCTTTGGCATATTCCTTGTCGGCGATCAGATTCAGATCATAGAAAACGAATTTCTTCGCGTTCATCTGTTTGATATCATGAAGAACATAGTCGATCGGCTTCTGAAACGGTTTGGTTCCCCAGGCAGCCGGCACAACACAAAAATCACAGCTATGGACACAGCCGCGTGTCGCTTCAAACGTATTTTGGGTAAGATAGCCGTTTTTTGGAAGCAAGTCACGTCGTGGAAAGGGAAGCTCTGCAATATCGTTCAGGCTAAAATCGGGAGCCATATCGTAACGTTTTTTCATCCTGCCTGATTTGAAATCGCGGAGAAGCTGGGGCCACGTCTGCTCCGCATAACCTGTCACAATCGTATCGGCATGCTGTATCGCCTCCTCAGGCATCAGCGTGACGTGCGGGCCTCCCAGCACCACCGGAATACCGCGGCTGCGAAAATGGGCGGACAGCTCATACGATCGAGGAGCCGTTCCGGTTATGGCCGTGATTCCGATCAAATCGGCTTCTATGTTGAGATCAATCTCACCGATACCTTCGTCGTAGATCTCGACCGTTGCGTTCAATTCAGGGGGAACGTAGGCAGCGAGAGTCGTGAGGGTAAGTGGTTGGACTCGCAAATTTTTTTTGAAGATTCCGGTTTTGTGTTTGTACAAGGGTCCCTTGGGAGATAACAGCACGATCTTCATCTTGAATCTCCTCCGCCGTATGGTGTTGACAGTACATTTCTTTACAGGGGCGGAAATCCCTGCCGAAAAGAGGAAGATTATGTCGATTCTGCATTGATATTCTTTATTTCCTTGTGCTGCGTCTATTGCGGATATACTCCAGCACGCAGGAAGCAAAGGCAGCTATCAGAAAATCATGCGCGGATTGGATTGGGAGAAAGGAACCGCAAACCTGGAGTCCATCTCCAGGATGAATCCTGAAGCGGTCAATATCTTTGTACGGTGTGGTCGAAGCTCGAAATGGAAGAATGATTTTTATTTCCGGGCAGGTGGCTATTAACGGGTTTACCTGTATCCAATGTCTGCGTAAACCTGTTGAAGGTCATGGTACCCCTGTCGGATCGCCTTCTCCACGTAAATACCCCAGAGAGCGGCGGCTGCAAAGGCATCGCAATACGCGTGGTGGCGCCTGGATATCTCAATCTGATGGGCCGCACACAGGGCGTCGAGAGAGGTGTTGCCGAGCGGGCCGTTCAGCAGGCGAATCAACAGCATCGTGTCCAGCAGGCGGTGGGTAAATTTGGCGCGGCTCGTTTTCCACAGAGCTGCCCGTAAAAATTCGCGTTCATGCCGGGAGTGATGGGCGACAAGCAGGCGGTTCCCGACGAATTGGAAGAAGCGGGAGAGGACGACGATCAGTTCGGGAGCTCCCTCTGCCATTCCAGGCTTGATTCCGGTTAAAGAAGCGATATGTTCGGGAATGCCTCGTCTGGGATTAACCAGACTGTAAAATGATTCTCCCTGGAGTACCTCGCTTCCTCTCATGGCAACTGCCCCGATGGAGAGGATCTCGTCCCCATGGTCAGGATAAAATCCGGTAGTCTCCAGGTCCACCACCACCACTTCCAGCTTCTGCAGCGGAATGGTCCCACTGTTCTGCTGGAGCAGATCCTTCTTCATCGACCGAAGAAAGGCGAGCTGACGGGGATCAGCGGTTGTACCCGGAGACGAAAGTGTGCTGGGCAGCCCTGCGTCCCGGCTGAAGTTCCACAATCGGTGAAAGGGATTTCGCGATGGTTTCATGGCTCCTCTCCTCGCTTACAAGTTACCGTGAGGCAGTTTGGCTGTCATTTTCTGCAGAAGCAGGGCCAGTTTCATCGCTGCTTTGATCGTGGAGAGCGTTTCTTTGGGGAGTTCGGACAGTTTGATATAGCTGTTGCTGAGATACTGTTCATCTTGCCAGTGCAGCGGCGGCAAAAGCCGCAGTCCCAACAGCTGGCGGAAGTGGTGTTCGACTGATCGGCTGAATTCTTCCGGCCAGATTCCCTTCTCCCGCAGCGCCGCTGCCCTTTCCAGTGTAGTCGTCGCGCGGACGCCGCAGGCAAGGGCGTAGTGTCGGACACAGTTGACAAAGGGGAGGTACACGCCGTTTTTCAGGTTGATGGCCCCTCGATACCGACCCTGTACCTCGGTGGTGATACGTCCGAACCAGCCGAGAGGGACGCGGTGGTATAGCGTGTTGCTTGCCAGACGCGACAGCAGCAGCGGGTTGTTTATCAACTGCTGATAATAGTGTGCTTCGACGGGCGCGAAGATGGAAGCATCTCCAGTTAAGACCCGTGCATCCCCGGCAAGAAGCAGATAGCGGGCGTTTTCCCATGTGGGATTGTTGCGCCAGTCGTCATACAGTGCGATCCATTGCTCGATGCTTCCGCGCCAGCGGTTGTGGACACAGGTAACATTACCGTGGCAGGGCGGGTATCCCGCCTCCTCCAGCCCCTGGACGATGGAGGCGCCAAACAGGTGGAAGTATTTGTGCACCTCTTCCCGTTCTCCCTTGTTGAGATGAGGGGGCAGCTGGTAAACCAGGCCGTTGTCCTGGTCGCTGACAAGCGCCTGCTCCTGCCGCCCACCGCTTCCGAATAACAGAAAAGCGTAGGGGACGGGTGGTCTCCCCAGTCCCAACTCTTCCAGCTTTCGAACCGAGAGCTCAACACTTTGCCGAATAAGCCGATCGTGAATCATGTTGACCAAAACGGCCAATGGAGCCAACTCTCCGGCCCGCTTCAGCCGGGTGATTCCGGAGATGTCCAATAGTTCCCGGCGAAGCGACGACAACTCGCGAAAACTGGTTGTATTGGCAATCCGTTGATTCTGCTCAAGTGAGAGAATGATAGGCTCTACTCTCCCGTTTGGCGTTGATGACTCGTTCCGGTTGGAGAAGTTCGGGATAACCGTATCCCCCGTGTTCGCTGACATCAAGACCCACCACCTCTTCTTCCTCCGTTACACGCAATCCCATCGTTGCCTTCATTATGGCGAGGATGATGTAAGAGACGACCAGCACATAAATCAGGGAGCTGAATACACCTAACGCTTGCACACCGAGCTGATGGAATCCGCCCCCATAAAGCAATCCCGGCTGACCGATGCCCACTTTTTCTACCAGGGCAGGGGTAGCGAAGAAGCCGTTGGACAGCGTTCCCCAGATACCGGCGATGCCGTGAACAGAAAAGGCGCAAAGCGGATCATCAACACCCATCCGATCGAACCAGATGGAAGTAAAGAATGTAAGAATACCTGACACAGCACCAATTACGATGGATGCCCACGGATCGACGAAAGCGCAGGAAGCGGTTATTGCCACCAATGCTGCGAGAACGCCGTTCAGCATGCTCGGGATGTCTGCCTTCCCCATCACAGCCCAGGAGATGAGCAGCGTTGCCACGGCGCCGGCTGCAGCCGCCAGGTTGGTGGTTAGAGCCACATGGCCGAACAGACCTGACACGGAGCCGAATGTCGATCCTGCGTTAAAGCCGAACCAGCCGATCCACAGAATCATGACGCCGAGCGTGGTATACACCTGATTGTGACCGGGGATGAGGTTGGAGCTTCCGTCCTTGTTGTATTTGCCGATGCGCGGCTTCAGCATGATGGTTGCCACCAGAGCGGCCGTTGCTCCCGTCAGGTGAACCACGGTTGAACCGGCAAAGTCCTGTTTTCCGTGTCCAGCCAGCCAGCCTCCGCCCCAGATCCAGTGGCCGATTACCGGATAGATCAAGACGGTGAAGAGCACGCCAAAGACGAAGTAAACGGAAAGCTTTGCCCGCTCGGCGAAACCGCCCCAGGCGATCGCCAGGGAAACGCCGGCAAAAGCAAGTTGAAACAGAAACTTGATCCCGACCGGAATTTTGGCAAAGGAGAGGGATTCATAGGCGGTCGCCGCTGTCTCCTCCGTTCCGTCGAAGAAGAATCCGGTCAGCCCGATAAACGGGTTGCCGTTTCCGAAGGTAAGTCCAAAACCCAGTGCCCAGAACGTCAAAGCGCAGATACCGAAAGTGAGGACGGTCTTGCCTGCTACATGGCCTGCATTTTTCATTCGGGTAGAGCCCGCTTCCAGCAGAATGAAGCCGGCCTGCATGAAGACCACCAGAATGGCGGCCACCATGACCCAGGTGGCGTCAACCGCTGACGTGATTTGTGCAAGCGCTGGTTCCATACGATCCACTCCTTTGCATGTTAGATAATCTAACATAAATTTATATATGTCAGATTATATGACATATATAAAGAAAAGTGCAATTCATTTTTCAAAAAATTTTGTTGATGGATGCAAAAAGCCAGCTCCTCTGCATTAGACAGAGGGAAGCTGGCTTTGTTGATGATGTTGTTGTCGTTCCTTTCGCTCCAGAAAGAGTCCGAAGGCAATCATCGCCGCCAGGAACAGTCCGCTCACCAGAAAAAGGTGGTGTACCGCCCAACTGCCCAACCAGAGGGCTCCCATGCTGCTGGACATCACGGAAAAGAACGTGAACAGCAGCATGTTGAGCGCGTAAACCTTTCCCGTGTTGGAATCGGCGACTTTGGTCTGGATGGCGGTAACGGTTGGGATGCCAATCAGCGGACCTCCCACCCCGGCAATTGCTGCAGAAAGGTAGACAATCCAGGCAACCTCCTGACTCAACGCCATGGAGATGAATCCGGCCGACTGAATCAGCCAGCCCATCAGGATGACGAACAGGTGGCGGTGGTATGTCAGTCTGGCCATGTACAGGCTGCCCAGCAGGTTGCCCGCTCCGTAGCATCCAACCAGCACACCAAGCATGCCGGCGTCGCCTTTTCCCATCGTATCAGCAAGGACGGGTAAACCGACGCTCCAGCATACCTGCCAGACGATAAAGCCCATATTGCTGAACAGAAGGATGTAAAACAGCAGCCGGTTGTGTGTCAACTCGCGAACCGCAGAGCCGATGTCACGCCAGTACTGTCCTGCTGTCATCCGGGTGCCTCCGGCCGCGTGGCCATTCAGGAGCGCTTTTCCGATCGCGTAGACAAAACAGGCGGACAGCAGATAGCTGGCAGCGTTCACGAAAAACAGGCTGGCAATGGGGACAACTGCGGCAAGCAGACCGATCGTCATGGGGGCGAGGATGCGAATGGTGCGAAACGTCGTGTCGAGGATCGCGTTGGCTCGGCTAAGCTGTTCTATCGGCACTACCGCTTTTAGCGCGACCGTTTTGGACGGGTGGAAGAGGGTGGAGAATACCCCGATGAAAAACTGGGCTGTCAGGAAAAAGGAGAACTCATCTACACCGGACGCAACCATCAGCCCAACCATTACCACGATGACGATACGCGCAGCGTCCGCGCTCACCATCAAGGTTCGGGGACTGTAGCGGTCAGCCAGCACGCCCCCTATCAGATAAAACAGGAACCCGGCAATCATCTCCGGGATCGCAATCAGACTTAGGGCTGAAGCCGATTTCGTCTTTTGCAGCAAATACCAGAGCAAGGCAATACCGTAAAACTGGTCACCGATGTTGGCCGTGACCTGTGCCATCCACAGAAGCAGAAACGAGCGATTTTTCCATAAAGACGGTTCCACGAATGACAACTCCCTGTTCGATCCAATAACAATCTGAAAAAAGATTTTTATCAGAATAGCAGGAACCAGTTGGAAAGTAAACAGGAAGCCTTGACAAAAGGTTTCCTGTATGATGATAAATCAGCGTTGGTTCTTTTGCTGCTTATGGGATGAACCTTGATTGGATTCCGTGTGGGTGTCGTCTGCAACGGTGCTGCTGGTCAGTCCGGTTACGGCGAGCCCTTTTTGATTCAGGTTTTTTGCGCTTTTCCACTTTGCCATGAACGCTTTCGCTCCTTTCGGTGCTGTGATATCCTTACGTTTCCGTCCATGCTGCAAGGATAAACAGCCATTTTTTGCAAGTCATCGATGCGGTTCATTCGAACGGGTCCGCTTCGTTATACTAAAAGGAAAGCAAATCGATGCAGCATCGCCACCAAGGGGGGGAACCGATGGAAGAACGCATTATCATCGTCGAGGGCAAAACGGATAAACAGCGGTTACTTCAGGTTCTGGCCGAACCGGTATCCATCTATTGCACGAATGGTTCATACAGCGCCGAAAAAGCACAGCAGCTGGCGGAAAAAATCGAACAGGCAGCCGAGACATTTGTGTTCACGGACGAAGATTACAGCGGCAAAAAACTTCGGGCCCAACTGGAGGAAGACTTTCCTTACGTGACACACCTCTACACCAAAAAGATATTTACCCAGGTGGCCAATACCCCTCTGGACGTGCTGGCGGAAATTCTGGAGCGAGCGGGTTTTGCTGTGCAGACCGACAAGTGGAATCAGGGATAACTTGCCTTCACAATGGCAATAACAATCATAGTGTTGATTTTTGCGGAGGTGACCGTTTTTGCGAAATTTACTCACGTTTATCAATCGGATGAACATCCTCGTATGGCTTATTGGCATTTTTGCCGGACACGCTTTGCTGTACCTTCTGCTGGGAACCGATACCTGGCTGGCCACATCGCTTTTGGCGACTGCCTTCTACGGGATCGTGTTTTTGGTTGCGAAACTGGCGGCCAGACGATACGCGAGCGACAGGGAGAAAATTCGGTAAATCGACCCGAAAGGCGCACACCCAGCCGGTTTTTAGGCTTGCTGGGTTTTTTCCTATGGAAAAATCTGATAACCTATGAAAGGAAATGACACACAGAAAAAGAAGTGAGGGAGATCGGAGATGGAAGGCTATACCGTATTTGTGTTGATGTCGCTTGCTTTGATCATTACGCCGGGAGCGGATGTGGCGCTCGTGACCAAAAATACGCTGTCTCATGGAAAAAAGGGAGGAATGGCTGCCGTTTTCGGTATTACGGCAGGAGTTTTGGTGCACATGCTGGCGGCAGCGCTGGGGATTTCCGCCATCATTGCCCAATCCGCCCTGTTATTTGAAATCGTCAAATACATCGGGGCGTGCTATCTCGTCTTTTTGGGGGTTCAGTCGCTCATCTCACTGCGAAAGGGGCGTCATCAAGCAGATCCAACGGGAAACAAGAACGAAACGCAGAATGCCCCATCCGGCTTTCGGCAGGGGCTGTTGTCCAACGTTCTCAATCCCAAAGTCGCCGTGTTCTTTTTGACCTTCTTGCCTCAGTTCGTCAATCCGGCAGAAAATACGTTTTCACAAATTTTCCTGATGGGTTTTACCTACGCCGTTTTAGGCCTGCTCTGGCTGACCCTTTACATTTGGCTGATTGATGCGATGCGGACGATGTTTCACAAGCCAGCCACGCAGAAGACGTTTCAAGGAATCACCGGCACGTTGCTGATCGCGATGGGCCTTAAGCTGGCAATGGAGGACAGGTAATCAGGAAAAGAAGCAATAAATCACGGCAGCAAGCGCAATGCGATAGAGGGCAAACGGGACCAGTTTGATTCTGTTAATAAGTTTGAGAAAGAAGCGGATGCAGATCAAAGCGAATACGAACGCACTGATAAATCCAACGATAAAAAATGGCAGCACATCAAGTGTGAAGTACTCCCAATTCTTCACCAGGAACAGAAAACTGGCCCCTGCCATAATGGGAACGGCCATGATAAAGGTGAAATCTGCGGCAGCACGGTGACTCAATCCCGCCAGTACTCCCCCGGATATGGTGGAACCTGAACGAGAGAATCCTGGCCATATGGAGATACACTGAAATAATCCGATGATGAACGCTTGTTTATAGGTAATGTCATCAACCGTGTTTGCTTGGGGACTCTTTGGGCGGAACCAATCAGCCGCCAACAACAGGGCAGCGCCCGAAATTAACCCGAAGAGCACGGTATTCACAGAAAAAAGATACTCATCCACGTAGTCGTCAAACAAGACTCCCAGTACGCCGGCGGGAAGCAAACCGACGAACACCTTCATTAAGGATAGCTTCGGTCCCCGCGCTTCGCTTTTTGTTGCCTGTTTCTGTAAGCCGAGCAAACTTAGGAATTGCTCTTTCATGACAATAACCGCAGCCAATATGGACCCTAGCTGAATGACAACCTTGAATGTGTTTGCAACCGGTGGTGACAACAACTCTTTTGATTTCAGCAGGATATCATCAACGAGGATCATGTGACCGGTAGAGGATACGGGTGCGAATTCCGTCAGTCCTTCAACGAGCCCTAAGACAAAGGCTACAAAAAGTTCCCATAGATTCATGTGATCTCACCTCATTAGACGTTTGAACGCATTTTATATGTATGTCTCGGAGATGCAGACTTGCCTATTTTATCACGATTCCAGCAGCATGGCGAAAAAAAGTTGTGGAAAATGGCGGAGTGGGAAGGCTATAGTTAGGGATGAAGTTGAGTGAGAGAATGAGGATGTGGTTGTGTGTACAGGCAGAAAAGAGAGCAGCGATCTGCGCGCGGAAAGGCCGTCCAACCTCATAAGGGGAAGAGAGTAACGATTCCGAAACCTGCCGGTCGGCTGCAGGCAGGGATGATTGTGACGCTGCCGGTGTCGAAAAAAACGGAGTTTGGCTACTTTCTGAAAGAGGATGACGCGGAGATTCTGCTTCATCAAAACGAAGCGACCGGTGCTCCCCTTCACGTAGGGGATGAAATAGAAGTGTTCCTCTACCACGACCACGAAAATCGTCTGGCCGCCACCATGGAGATGCCGATTGTGCGCCTGGGCGAATACGGCTGGCTTGAGGTGGTGGACATCGCCCCGAAGATGGGCGTGTTTTTGCACAACGGTGTGAAAAAGGATCTGCTGCTGTTCGTCGACGATTTGCCCAAGCTGCGCGATGAGTGGCCGCGACCTGGAGACCGGCTGCTGGTTACGTTGAAGCGGGACAGGCACGGAAGACTGCTGGCAAAACCGGTGACGGAGGAAGAGATTCAGGCTTTCGCTGTTCCTGCGGGCAGGGAGATGCACAACAAATGGGTGGAAGGTACGGTTTACAAGGTCATCCAGGCAGGCGCTTTCCTGTTTACGGAGGATGAACACGTGTTGTTCATCCATCGGGAGGAAATGACGGAGAAGCTGCGTCTGGGTCAGACCGTTCGCTGCCGTGTCAGCTTCGTACGGGAGGACGGGCGTTTGAACGGCTCGATGCGGGCGCCAAAGGAAGTGCAGTACGGCGAGGATGCAAAACGGCTGCTTCAGTACATGGCAGACCGTGGAGGTGCGATGCCGTACACGGACGACACGCCGGCGGACATTATCCGGGAAAAGTTTGCGATGAGTAAAGCGAGCTTTAAACGGGCGCTTGGGAAGCTCCTGAAAGAACAAAAAATTGAACAGGATGAGGGCTGGACCCACCTCAAGCGCGAGGAACTGGACCGACTTCTGGAAAATGAGCAGAGCTGACTTCTGAGTGAAGTCAGCTCTCATTTTTTAGTGTATAAGAATTTATAAATTTGGACATCCCATACAGCCGCTAGAAAAGTGTTCGGGGCCCCGCCCGGCGAAGCGTTAGTTAATGCCGGGTGGGTTTTCTTAGTAGGGAGGGGCACCGCTCGGCGCAGCGTAAGCCTTTGCCGGGCGGGTTTTAAGAGACTTGCGGTAGATTCTGTTTGCGGGCTTTGTACATCGAGAGACCAAACACAACTGCCAGGATGGCAAAACCGATCAGGTCGGTGGTCAGTCCCGGAACGACGGCAAAGATCCCGCCGACAACAGCGAAAACGCGTTCCAGCGGATTCAGTTTGGACATCCAGAATCCGATCAAGCCGGCCCCTACTCCAATCATGCCGACCGTGGAGGTAAACATCACCCACAGCGATTCCGTGAAGGTGGTGTTGATCAGTAGCAGCTGCGGTGACAGCACGAAGATGTACGGTGCCATGAAGGCAGCGATGGATAGGCGGGTGGATTCGACGCCTGTCTGTATCGGCTTGGAATTCGCAATACCGGACGCGGCGAAGGCGGCCAGAGCAACCGGCGGCGTGATGTCCGCCACGATTCCGAAGTAAAAGGTAAACATGTGCGCCGCGATCTCCGGTACGCCCATTTGAACAAGCGCAGGTGCGGCGATGGTGGAGGTGATGATGTAGTTTGCCGTCGTCGGCGTACCCATTCCCAGGATCAGCGAGGCAATCATGGTAAAGAACAAGGTAAGAATCAGGATACCGCCGGCCAGGTCAATCAGACCGTTCGCCAGCTTCAAACCGATACCGGTGAGGGTGACGGTACCGACGATGATACCCGCACAAGCGGTTGCAGCGACCACTCCAAGTGCCACGCGGGCACCGTCCGCAAGTGCTGCCAAAATGTCAGCAAGCGACATGCGCGTCTCTTTGCGAAATGCTCCGACGATGATCGTGGACACAATACCGATAATGGCGGAACGCTCTGCCGACACACCGATCATCAATACGCCGATGATGATCAAGATTGGCAGCAGCAGGTAGAGCTTTTTCAGCACTTCTTTTTTGTCAGGGAGTTCTTCTTTTGTAAGGCCGCGCAGCCCAAGTCGCTTTGCCTCGAAGTGAGTCATGATCCAGATCCCGACAAAGAACAGGATTGCCGGCAGAGCAGCGGATTTGGCGATTTCCAGATACGGCACTCCGATAAATTCCGCCATGAGGAAGGCGGCAGCACCCATAACCGGCGGCATGATTTGTCCGCCTGTCGAGGACGACGCTTCGACGGCGGCGGCGAACTCGGGTCGATAGCCCAGACGCTTCATCATCGGGATGGTAAAGGCCCCGGAAGTTACCACGTTGGCGACAGAACTGCCGCTGATGGTACCTTGCAATGCGCTGGAAAAAACAGCTACTTTTGCCGGACCGCCAATGCGGCGTCCCGCGATGGCCAGCGACAGGTCGTTAAAGTATTCGCCTACGCCTGTTTTTTCCAAAAAGGCGCCGAACAGGATAAACAGGAAGATAAACGTGGAAGAGACACCGAGCGGAGTGCCCAGAATGCCTTCCAGTGTAAAGTACGTGTGGCCAATGATCCGTTCAACGTCGGAGCCGCGGTGTTCCAGGAAACCAGGCATGTACGGGCCAAAATAGGTGTAGAGCAGGAAGAGTGCCGCAATGATGGCGATCGGCAGGCCGACGACGCGGCGAGCCGCTTCCAGAACCAGTACGATAGCCACCCCGCCGATCACCATATCAAGCGTGGTGTAGTTCCCTGTCCGTTGAACCAGGCCTTCGTAGTCGTACACCCAGTACAGGGAGACGAGGACGCTGATCACCCCCAGGATGATGTTGATCAGGCCTACTTTATTTTTGTTGTCTTTCGCGCGCGCCGGATACAGCAAGAAGACCAGGCCTAGCCCAAAAGCCAGGTGGATGGGCCGGTGAATCTGTGGCGGCAGCGTGAGGAACAATGTAGCTGTCAGCTGGTATACGGAAAAAAGAACCAGTAATCCGAAACCGATCCACTTCATTGGTCCGGAGAGCTGTCGTACAGCCGATTCCTTGTCGTACTTCGCGATCAGCTGTTCCATCTCTTGCTGACTCATGTTTTGTGTGCTCATCTTAGTACCCTCCAATCTTTTCAAGAATTGATTGTTTTTCCACTCGAATCACCACCGCTTTGCCGGGTGAAACCAGCGAGGCAAGCGGGATCTCCTTTTCTCCAAAAAGCAGTGTATGGTTAGCTCTGACCTGTCCGATAAACAGGTGAAGAGCAGGGAAGACCTGATTCATGTTGACGATGTGAAATCCGTCATCCTTTGTCACCAGTTGTTCACCGGGAGCCAGTTCGCTGTTCATGCCGATTCCATAGTCCTTGAAGCTCATCTCGATGAGGACGATATGCTCGCCGCGTACGCGATAATACTCGATCACGGGAGATCGATGAATGGAATGAATCCAGCGGATGGCAAACGGACTTTCCTCTTGGACGCGCCCGCTCCATACCAGTTGATTCGTCTTGGCATCTCTTACGACGAGTACGTGAAAAAGGGGAATGATAGCGCTTAATAAACAGATCGCAGCCAAAAGCAGCAAGGAGAAAAGGCGGAACGTTGTCCGCCCTTTCTTTTTCATTACCTGTTCGTTTTTCAACATGAATCACTTACTTAACGCCTTTTTCCTCAAAGAATTTCTTTGCTCCCGGATGAATCGGCAAGCTTACGCCGGCCAACGCGCTTTCCAGCTTGATTTCTTTTGCCTTTGCGTGACCCAGTTTATCGGTGTTCTCAAAGATTGCTTTCGTTACTTTGTACACCAGGTCTTCGCTCAGGTCGGCACGAACAACCAGCATGGATTTGACGGATACGGTTGTGACGTCGTTTGGCACCGTTTGATAGGTGTTGCCTGGAACGGTGGTTTTTACGTAGAACGGATATTTCGCGATGATCGCATCGATTTTGTCAGCATCAACCGGGATGATTTTTACGCCTTTGGTAGCAGCCAGTTCAGTAATCGCAGCTGTTGGCGTACCTGCTGTCTGGAAAGCGGCATCCAGTTGTCCGTCCTGGATTGCTTTCGCAGAGTCAGCGAAGGAGAGGCGCTGCAGTTGCAGGTCTTCAAACTTCAAGCCATAGGCTTCGAGGATCTGTTGAGCGTTCATTTCGGTACCGCTTCCTGGAGCACCTACGGAAACGCGCTTTCCTTTCAGGTCAGCGACGCTGTTGATATTGCTGTCAGCAGCAACGACGATTTGAATGGTTTCGTTGTACAGAGCGCCGATAGCATTGAACGACTCGATTTTTCCGTCCTGTTGGAACATGTTGGTGCCTTTGAACGCGTATTCGGCGATGTCGCTTTGCGTGAAAGCGATATCAGCTTTCTTGTCGCGAAGCAAACGCATGTTTTCGGCAGAAGCACCGGTCGATTGAGCCGTTGCCGTGATGCCGGCGTTTTTGGTGATTTGGTCTGCCATACCGCCGCCGAGCGGATAGTATGTACCGCCGGTGCCGCCTGTTGCGACGATCAATTGCGAAGGATCGTTGCCGCCGGCTTTACCGTCGCCAGCACTGTTGCCGCCTCCGCCACAAGCCGTTACGATCGACATCGTGAGCAGCAGCACGAGAGAAAGAAGGTAACTGCGTTTTTTCATCTGATAGTCCCCCTTACTATTTTTGTAATGTGTTCAGTAACAATACTATCCATTTTTCGCAATTATACAATATTTTATTGGCAACAAATGGATAGCAGTCACACTTATGCTCATTGTAAGCGCATACCTATAAAAAACTACAAAAATCTATACAATATTATAGTAAAATAATGTCGAAAAACTTTGCACAAAGAAAGTGTGCTGCCTGATGAGAGAGAACGTATACATTTTGCTGTTGATGCTGGTCATGGTACCGATCGCGGGAGAGCTGAAGTTTCATCCCTTTAACGACGATTTTCGGGTCAGCTTCGGGACGACAGCCTTTTTCTTCTTTTTGTTATGGATTCGAAAAATTCCTTCGGCCCTCAACGGAATGATGGCGGGAATCGTCGTGGTGTTGTTCCGGATCGGATTGGATTGGCTCTTTGCTGACGGGTTCGATATCTCCGCATCTTACCGGCTGCATCTGCCCGCGTTCTTTTTTTATCTCACATACGGCTTGATGTTTTCGCTGCTGCGAATCAATCAGTACCACCATCGCCCGCTGCTGGTCGGATTGATGGGCACAGGTGCCGAAATCGCAGCCAATATGATGGAGCTGGCGCTGCGCTCTCCGGTCCTGGATACGGTGGTCACGCTGCCGGTCATGGGACAAATTGCCGCAATTGCGCTGATTCGCAGCTTTTTTGTGCTCAGTTTCTTCAACATGATTCAATTGCGGCAGGCAAAATGGATGGAGGAACAGCAGCGTATCCGAAATGAGCATTCGCTCATGATGATCTCCAACTTGTACGAGGAATCCGTTCAGCTGAAAAAAACGCTCCAGCACGTGGAAGAAATCACCCGTGATTGCTATGAGCTGTACCGTCAGCTAAAGGAGACGCCCGCCGCAAGCGGGACAGGTTTCGCCCAGAGAGCGCTGCGGATTGCCGGACAGGTGCATGAGATCAAAAAGGACAACCAGCGGATCTACGCCGGCCTGTCCAAAATGATTTCGCACGAGAATGCCACAGATTACATGAACATCCATGATCTGATCGAGATTATTGTCCGATCCAATCAAAAGTACTCCCGCCTGCTGGGCAAAGACGTTATGTTCGTCACGGACATAAGCGCTTCCCCCACAGATTGCCACATCTACACCACGCTTTCCCTGCTAAACAATCTCGTAGCCAATGCAGTCGAAGCCATTCGCGAACAAGGGACCGTCTCCATTGCCGTCGTCGAAGACCGGGAATGGATCGAGTTTCGGGTAAGAGATGACGGAGAGGGGATCTCGGTGAAGGACAAGGAGCTGTTGTTCAAGCCCGGGTTTACCACGAAGTTCGATTTTTCCGGCAAACCCTCTACAGGAATCGGACTTTCCTATGTGAAGGAACTGGTGGAGAGCCTGCACGGCACGATTGCCGTAGAAGAAAACACCGATGGATTTACAACCGTGTTCATCATTCGCATGCCGGTGTCCAGTCTTGTGCAGAAAGGTTGATATTATGCGGTTTTTCATTACGGATGACGATCAGGCGGTTCGATCGATGCTGTCTCAGATCATTGAGGACGCCGACCTTGGCGAAGTGGTCGGGGAGGCCGAGGATGGCTCGCTGGTAGATGCAGATTTGCTGGCGTTGAAGAAAGTGGATATTTTACTGATCGACCTGTTGATGCCGAATCGCGACGGAATTGAGACGGTGCGGCAGCTGAAGGGGTTTGACGGCAAAATCATCATGATTTCGCAAATCGAATCGAAAGATATGATCGCGGAAGCTTATTCGACCGGAATTGAGTATTTCATCACCAAACCTGTCAATCGGCTGGAAGTGATCAGTGTCATTCAAAAGGTGAGTGAGCGGGTGCTGCTGCAAAAGTCCATCGAGGACATTCAAAAGTCGCTCAGCGTGCTCGGCATGGGCAAGCCCAGGGAGAAGAAGGAACAGCCGTTTGCGGAGCCTGGCATCATCACTTCAGGTAAATACCTTCTGACCGAGCTGGGGATGATCGGTGAAAGCGGCAGCAAAGATCTTCTGGACATGCTGGAGTACATTTACCGCAACGAAAAGGAAAACCCTTACGACAACAAGTTCCCCTCACTCAAAGAGATCTTTCACAATGTAGCCGTCAAAAAAGCGGGGGTATTCGCTTCGCCAGCCGATGTGCAAAAGGAAGTGAAAGCCGCGGAGCAGCGTGTCCGGAGGGCCATCTATCAGGCCTTGACTCACCTGGCTTCGCTCGGTCTGACCGACTACACCAACCCTAAATTCGAGAAATACGCTTCTCATTTTTTTGACTTTACGGAAGTGCGCAAAAAAATGCTGGAGTTGGAAAACGACAGCGATTCTTCCGTGTCCACAGCGCGCATCAACACAAAAAAGTTTATCCTCGTTCTGTATCTGGAGGCCAAGCGATTGATCGGATAGGTGCAGGTTTCGTGGGCAAAAATGAGGAGAAGAAGAAGCGACTGTGGTAAAATATTCATGGTAAGGGAGGGAATGGCGTGAGGGAGCTACGCAAGCCGTGGCAGCTGCTCTACAGGATGTATCGACACGTACAGCCAACACTGGAGGCGGAGTTTGCCGCCTGGTACAAGCGAGCGCAGAACATCCCGGACCCGGAGCTGCGAAAGCAGGCTCTGGCCAGCATGGACACGAAAAAGTTCCATTGCCAAGGGGGCGCTGTTTATGCCGCGCAGGTCATTCCATACGTACCCGTAATCGTGCCGCTCATCGTCGCCTATCAAACGATCAGCGACTACCTTGACAACTTGTGCGACCGCAGCACGTCGCTCGATCCGGAGGATTTTCGCCAGCTGCACAGGTCCATGCAGGACGCGCTGACACCAGGCGCTTCGCTTCAGGAGTATTATCGGTATCGCGAGGAAAAGGATGACGGCGGCTACTTGGCCGCCCTGGTGCAAACCTGTCAGTCCTATATGAGTCAGCTTCCGTCCTACGCCAAAATTCAGCCGCACGTGTTGAAACTATCCCGCCTGTACAGCGATCTGCAGGTGTACAAGCACATTGCCCACGACCGACGCGAAAGAGAGCTGCTCGCCTGGTGGGAAATCCATCGGGAAGAGTATCCGCAGATTTACTGGCAGGAGTTTTCTGCAGTTGCCGGTTCGACCATCGGCATCTTTGCCCTGTTTTGCCTGGCGACGCAGCCGGATCTTGACGAGGAGTTGATCGCATCCTTGAACAGTGCGTATCTCCCCTGGATCTGCGGGCTTCACATTTTGCTTGACTACCTGATTGATTTGGAAGAGGACAGGCTTGGCGGCGATCTCAATTTTGTCAGCTACTACAGTTCGGAACGTGAAGCGACCGAGCGGCTTCAGTTCTTCATCCAACAAGCAAAGGCAAGCGTTGTCGGCTTGCCTAACTCCGGATTTCACCGTATGATTGTGGACGGGTTGGTGGCGTTTTACCTCGCTGATCGCAAGGTAAACCGCAGTCAACCGCGCATTTACACGATCGCCAGGCAGCTCTTAAAGCAGGCAAAGGGATTTCCTTCCGCGCTGTTTTACGTAAACAGCCTGCTGTTGCGACGATAACGGGTGGGTATCTTAACGCAAGTGTTTTCGTTTGTAAGAAAAGCCTGCGCCCATGAGCAGAACGGTACCGGCGATTCCGGCGATGATGCCGAGAATGCTGCGCTCGCCGATGGCTATACCAATGCCGACCAGACAGGCAGTCACCCCGATTGCCAATGCGAGTGTCACTAACTGATAACGATTCATGAAAAACAGCGCAGGAGACTCGCCTTTTAAAAGGCGGAGAGCTATGCGCCTTCTCTCCTTTCGATTTGTAGAATGTCACTACTATCGAATATAACAGAATTAGTCCTCCCCATTATACCTCATTTTGCGAAAAAAGATTGACGCGTTTTCGGCGCGAGGTAGGCAGATCGCCGGTTAAACTATGATTGTGGAGGCAACAGATGGACAGCATCTTGCAGATCAAGATGGGCAAAACCATGTATGAGGGAAGCGTTACATACGACGAAGGCGACTTGATCGAAGCCGTGTTTCCTGACCGCTTGAACGTGACCGTGGGAGATCAATTGCCGTGCCTGATGACCAGCCATTATGAGACGATTACCAACTTTGAGGCGGTGGTGATAGCCAAAGACGACAACCGCGTCTTTCTCTTCCGCTCTCCGACAGCAAGCGAATTCCGCGAGCAGCGTCGTCGGTATCCTCGTTTTGACACCGATCTTAGGGCCTGGATTCAATATCGCTCAGCTGACAATACCGATCCGTTCGGTGTACGCAATCAGATGGTGGATTTGATCAATGTAAGTCTGGGGGGATTGGCCTTTCGCTCACAAAGACCTGTCCCTTCTACCAGCGATCTCCTCTTTTTTGTCGAGCTGTACGGACGAAACCGGCAGGATGGGCTGGTGCACGCAAGCCTGCAGGTGATACATGAACGAATTGACAATTCGTTTTACTTCTACGGATGTAAAATAAAAACGATCAGATCCCGCTACTTTCACACCTTGCGCAAGTACATCCTGCAAAGACAGCTGGAAGAGCGGCGGAGCCTCAACTTATGATCCGGGAAATGGGTTCGCGATGCGCAACTTGGATCGGGAGGATTGGCATGAAAAACAGATGGGTCATCTGGATCGCAGCGGCGGTCCTCTTGCTGACGGAATTCGGATGCGAGTCAAAAAGCGCATTGCAGCCGGTCGTTCCCTACACGCCCGACATTGTCGCTGAAAATCTGGATGTTCCGTGGGCACTCGACTTCGCGCCGGACGGGCGCATTTTTTTTACGGAGCGCCCGGGTACGGTACGGGTCATCCAAGGTGAGAGGCTCTTGCCGCAGCCGGTCATTTCCTTTCCAGCCCCGTTCGTCAGCGAAGGAGAAGGCGGCTTGCTGGGACTTGTGATCGATCCGGATTTTGCAGCCAACCGCTTCCTGTACGTATACCACACCTACCGCGACCAGGGAATGATCTTGAATCGCGTCGTGCGGTTGCGGGAACAAAACAACAGGGCAACGGTAGACAAGGTGCTGATCGACAGGATTCCGGGAGGACGCATCCACAACGGCGGCCGCCTGAAAATCGGCCCTGACCGGCGATTGTACATCACCACCGGAGATGCAGGTTTTCCGCAAAATGCGCAAGATCTCTCCAGCCTGGGAGGCAAAATCCTCCGCCTCAATCTGGACGGGACGATTCCTGCGGATAATCCCTTTCCGGGGTCTCCCGTATACAGTTGGGGTCACCGAAATCCGCAGGGGATCGCCTGGAACCCGGTGGACGGCAGGATGTACAGCTCCGAACACGGTGCCTCGGCCAACGATGAAATCAATGGGATCACACCGGGAGCCAATTACGGCTGGCCGATTGTTCAGGGCAGTCAGCAGGCAAGCGGAATGAGCGTCCCGCTATTGCACAGCGGCAGCAGTACCTGGGCGCCGTCGGGAATGACGTATGTCACGACGGGGCCATGGAGCGGCAGCCTGCTGGTTGCCTCTTTGCGAGGGGAACAGATTCTGCAAATCGATGTGAAATCCAGGCAAGTTCGTTCCTTTTTTCAGAACACGTACGGTCGGATTCGCGATGTGATCGAGAGAAGCGACGGATCCCTCTACATCCTGACGAGCAATCGTGACGGCCGCGGTGAGGAAAGGACCGGAGATGACAAGATGATCAGGCTGATGCCCGCACGTCCTTGACAGCGTCTGGGTGCCGCCCCCAAATGACCGACTGCAGCAGGATGCCGATCGCACCAATTGCTGCTGTGATAAACCCGATGGTCTGAAACGTCAGGCTTACCCCAAACAAAGTAATACATACACCGCCGATCAGGGGTGCTATGATAAATGCGCCGCTGGAGAGAGATTCCATAATGCCGGTTACACGCCCAATTGCCTCCTTGGGCGTTTCTTTTTGCCGCAAGAAGTTGGAGCCGACAGCGGAAAGACCTGTTCCGATTCCCCCGACAAAGGATGCGACGAGCAGCCAATGGAATCCCGATCCCGGCTGAAACGTCCCAAGCCATCCAAACATCAACCCGATAAGCAGAAGCCCGCCCCCGAGCAGCCAACCGTACGAGCGGATTTCGGATAAACGGTTGAGGCCCGCAACCGTAAGCAGTGCGCCGATACCGATAGCGCTCAGGGTCCACCCCATGATTTCCGGGTGATTGGGCGCCTTTTCGCGAAAGAGAACGGAAAACTGCGCGTCGACCAACTGAATCGCCATCAGCCCAATGAGTGAAAAAAGGGTGCTGGCCAAAAGCAGGCGATTTCTCAATATCACCAGCCAGCCCTCTTTCCAGGCTTCGCGAATGCTCTGTTTTTGCTGCTTCCGAGCCCCATGATCATGTGTTTCCCCTACGCTGCCGATTGACGTGAGCAGGATGGCGGAGACGGCGAAGCTGCACGCGTTTACCATCAGGCAGATGAATGGGGATACGGAGGCGGCAAGCGTTCCACCCAGCAGTGGACCCAGCACCTTCCCAAGCTGAAACACGGTCCCATTCATGGTGGTCGCTTTGAATAATTGATCAGCAGGGACCACCTGGCGCGTCAATGCTTCCTGGGCGGGTGTATGGAACACTCGGACGCTCGAACGCAGGCAGAGCAACAGCAACAGCCACGCAGGATTTGGCGCCAACAACAACAGACCCGTTAACACGGCGCGGATGATGTCTGTAAGGATCATGAGGCGAAGCTTGTTGCTGCGGTCGGCGTAAATGCCCGCGAATTGTCCGAACAGAATGCCCGGGCCGGCGTACATCAGCGGGAGCAAAGCGATGGTCATCGGTTCCGCTTTCCAAACAAACCCCAGCAAAATCGACACGGCGATGAAGTCGAACCAGTCCCCCAATGTGGAAAGTCCATATGCCGTAAACATCCTCATGAACGTGCGGTTTTTCCAAAGCATCAAAAATCCCCCTTGCTCGAGTGATTCCTTCAAGCGTACGGGGGAAATGTCAGAGCATGATCAGAGACGGTTTTTCAACAGCGGAATCATGATCTTTTCCAGTTCGGCAAACTGGTACTGCTCCGCCAACTGCTGCCACACTTTTTCGTACTTCCGCTTCCATTCCGGATCGGTATCAAATTTGCGCAGAAAGAGAAGAATGTGACGCACACCGTTAATCAAATGAGGCACAAACTTGGTCCGCTTGAGCACTTCAATGCCTTCATCCAGCATCTCTCGCGCTTCCGCAGGTTTTCCCTGTCTGTACATCCACAGCCCTTTGGCGATGGAAAATGTGCCTAATTCACGCTGCATGGGCATGTTGCGCAGCAAGGCTTCGGCAGCTTCAATCGCCTCCTTGGCCAAGCGGTGATCTCCGGTATAGATGGAGAAATAGAGTTGTTTTACGTGAAAAATGAGGGAGAAACTATTGGAGTTCATCGCAGTGATAATCGGTTCAATGGCCTCCAGTTGTGCTTTTGCCTGTTCAATTCGCCCTGTTTCCAAATAGACTCCGATTATGTTCAGGTCAAAATCTTTTTGCCACACCGGTGGGAGCAGCTGCTTTTGTTCGACGATGCGCTCGAAGTACGGAAGAGCCTGCTCGGCATCCAGCTGAAAAGTCAGGCAGATGTGTACGAGGTAAAACGCTTTTTCCCAAAAAGCAAGTTCGTCCGTTTCCACGATCCAGCGGAAATCGCCCATGACGAAATGCATGTACACGCGGTAAAACGGGTCGATTTCTATCCCTAAGACATCCTGGTTGGCCGCAAGCGTCTGCATGGCAGCACCCATACCCATCCCGTGATATTTGGAAAAAAGCTTTGTGACGCTTTCCAGGAATTCGCTGTCGTGTATCAGGGGATTGTCAGGAGAAAGCGGCATTTTCTGCGTCAATCTGTACCCGTATCCTCTGATCGTATCGATGGTGAACAGGGTCTCCCAGTTTTTCAGCTTTTTGCGAAGCCGGTAGATATGGTCATCCACGGTCCGGTCACTCGGCTCTTCCAGCGGCCAAACATGGTCGAGCAGTGCTTCGCGGGAAAAGGAACGGTTTCGGTTGTTGTACAAGAATTCGAACAAGGCGTATTCTTTTGGCAGCAGTTGAATGGTTTCGCCGGCGTAAACGGCTTGGAACTCTCCCGGTTTGAACTGAACGAGTCGGCTATTCCCCATAATCAATCCCATACTTTCTCATTTTGTTGTACAGCGTGCCGCGAGAAATGCCAAGCAGCTCCGCAGCCGCTTTTTTATTGCCGTACGTGCGATCCAGCGCAGCCAGTATCCGCTCCTTTTCACCCAGCGGTTGTTCGGCAGAAGTGGGGGCGGGACGCAACGTCGGCGGATAGCCGGTGGTCAGCGTCAGCGATGGAGGAGTGAGTTCTGCTTTTGTCCGGATCGGGCCGGGCAGGTGTTCCGGCAGGATCGCTCCCCCTTCCTGAAGAATGGAGAGTCGCTCGATCACGTTTCGCAGTTCGCGAATATTGCCGGGCCAGGCGTAGTCGAACAGCGCCTGCATCACCTCGGGAGCGATCCGGGGAACGGGCTGCTCGTGGGTGATTGAGTATTCGTGAAGGAAGATTTGCACCAGTTCCGGAATGTCTTCCCGCCGTTCGCGCAGCGGTGGAATTTCCAACGTAAACACGTTGAGACGGTAGTACAAGTCCTCGCGGAAGCGCCCCTCAGACACCATCTGCTCCAACTGGCGGTTGGTTGCGGCGATTATCCGCGTGTTGACCGTGATCGGCTCCGTACCGCCCACGCGGTAAAATTGACGTTCCTGCAAGGCCCGCAGCAGCTTTACCTGCAGCTCCAGCGGCAGCTCGCCGATCTCGTCGAGAAAAAGCGTACCGCCGTGAGCCAGCTCCAGCTTGCCCGGTTTTCCTTTTTTCTCCGCTCCGGTAAATGCGCCTCCCTGGTAGCCAAACAGCTCGCTTTCAAACAGGGCGGCAGGTATGGCGCCGCAGTTGATGGCGATAAACGGCTTTTCGTGTCGCCTGCTGGCCAGATGAATCGCTTTGGCAAACAGCTCCTTGCCTACGCCGCTCTCCCCGTAGAGCAATACGGTGGCGTCCGTGGCCGCCACTTTGCGGGCAGACTGAATGGCGGCCTGTATCGGGGCCGAATGTCCTTTAATCGCATAGAAAGGGTCATCCGCCGCCTGAAAGCGGCTCATCTCTTGCTGTAAGTTGTGCAGATGGGCGGTAGTATCGGCAAGCTCTTCGTTCAGGCGAACCAGTTCGGTGATATCCTGCTCAATGGATATAGCGCCGATGATCGTACCGTCCTGGCGGATCGGTGCTGCGTTAATCAGCACGTGTCGGTCGGGCCGAGGTACGTGATAGACCCGCTGCACGGATGTTCCTTCCGACAGGGATTCGATCAGTCGGATGGATTCGCTGGCAAAATGTGTCTCGAGCGGTGTCCCGATTACCTGTTCCCGATCAATCTCGTAAATTTTCTCGGCGGCTGTGTTCCAGTACTGCACGATATTGTGGTTGTCCACGATGGTAATGGCTTCACTCATCGTGTCCAGCAGTGTATCGAGCAGGGCGGATTGATTCGCGGCCAATGAGACGAAGCGATGCAGCAGCTCCATAACGGGAATGATTCCCGTGGGACGGCCCTGACCGTCGACGAGCACCAGATATTGGGCAGCGGAAGAACGGGTTCGCAGTATGGCCCCGACATCCTTAAGCGAGAGGGTTTCCGCCACGACAAGGACGGGAATCTGCTCGTCTCCCATGGTCATTACACCATCTCCAAGGTTGCCGCGTATGTTGATAAGAGCGGAGTTGAGCGGTTTTGCCAGGGAACCGATGGGGTAATCAAGTGAGAATAACGGTATCAAAAAATCACATCCTAACAGAAAGGTAAGAAAACATCGCGCAGCGTGAACCTGCCTGCTTTTGATCATAAGTGTACAAGGTTGCACACTTCTTGTACATATGTGTTAAATGATTGTGTTTGAACTCATGCGATATCCTTATGGTTTGGATGTAAGAATAGTTGGCACGTTTTATGCTAGAAATTACGACAGACATGCACTTGAGGAGGAGACTTTTCTGCAATGGAACAACTAATGAAAGATTTTTTCCTGTTCCTTTCCAAGAACAAGACGTTGAACGCGGCTGCGAAAAAATGGGGATTGCGCTTTGGCGCGAGACGTGTTGTGGCCGGTGAAACGATTGCCGAGGCGATTGACGCTGTTCGCGAACTGAACAAAAAAGGATTGGTTTGTACCCTGGACCATCTGGGCGAATTCGTATTCAGCGTGGAAGAAGCGAACGAGTCGGCTGACTACTGCATCAAGACGCTGGAAGCGATTCACCAATCCGGCGTTGATTGCAACCTGTCGCTGAAAATGACGCAGCTCGGTCTGGACATCAGCGAGGAGTTGTGCATGACCAACATGCGCCGCATTCTGGACGCCGCCAAGAAAAACGGCAACATTTTCGTGCGCATCGATATGGAAGACTACGCCCACAATGAAATTACCCTGAAAATTCTCGATGAACTGCTCAAGGATTACGACAACGTCGGTACCGTGATCCAGGCGTACCTGTACAAATCCGCTGACGACATTGAAAAGCTGAAGGAAAAGAAAGTGAACCTGCGGCTGGTAAAAGGAGCCTACAAGGAGTCGCCGGAAGTGGCGTTCCCGGATAAAGCGGATGTGGACGAGAACTACAAGAAGATCATCAAGCAGCACCTGTTGAACGGCTGCTACGCCGCGATCGCCACTCACGACGACAACATCATCAACTATGTGAAACAGCTGGAAAAGGAATACAACATTCCGCGCAGCCAGTTTGAGTTCCAAATGCTTTACGGCATTCGCGTGCAGTCGCAGATTGATTTGGCCAAGGAAGGCTACAAAATGCGCGTCTACGTACCGTACGGCAACGACTGGTACGGCTACTTCATGCGCCGTTTGGCGGAACGTCCGGCCAACGTGGCGTTCGTCCTGAAAGGTCTGTTCAGCAAGTAAAGGACTGCTTGTCAAATCAACCTCCAGAGGTGTCTCTCTGGAGGTTTTTGTGTTACTGTAGCAGAAGGAAAGAAGGGGGATAACCATGTATACCGCGACCATCCATATGAAACCGCCGTATTCGTTTGAACGCTTGCTGCGGCGGCTTGATTCCCATCCCGATCCTCAACTGCTGGTACATGCGGAGGAGCGGGTCATTCGACGGGCATTTCGGCTCGGCGGGAAGCCGGTGCTGGTGACGATGCGTTTTGCCGGTACCCTCGAGGACCCGGCAATCCTTCTGGAAACGGCTGCGCAGCTGACCGAAGTCCAGCAACAGGAGCTCGAACGCACGGTTCGTCACATGTTCAGCGCCGATATGGACCTGGAACCGTTCTACCGGCATATGTGCGGTGATCCGATGCTGCGTCCGCTTGTCACACAGTTTCGCGGACTTCGCTTCCTGTTGGATCCAGACCTGTTTCAGTCGATGGTCCGCACGATTATCGGACAGCAGGTAAACCTAGCCTTCGCCGCATCGCTCACACACCGTCTGCTGCAGCTGGCAGGGGATCAGCTCATGGATGAGCAGGGCAACGCCTTTCTGGTATTTCCGACGGCCGAAGCGGTTGCGCGGCTTTTGCCTTCCCAACTGAGGGAACTGCAGTATAGTCAGCGCAAAGCGGAATATATCATTGATTTTGCTCGGGCGGTAGTGGACGGCCGTGTAGATTTGGGCAAACTGGAGCAGATGGAGGACGAAGAGGTTATTGACTACCTTACACCGCTGCGGGGAATCGGCAGATGGACAGTAGAGTGTTTGCTCATGTTTGGAATGGGACGGCCCGACCTTTTGCCCGCGGCCGATATCGGTCTGCGTAACGGGATTCAAATCGTGTACGGGTTGACGGAAAAACCGAGTGAAACAGAGATTCGCAGGATTGGGGAAAGTTGGGCTCCGTGGCGCAGTTACGTTTCCCTGTACATATGGGAAGCGGTAGGGGCAGCAAGACGGGGAGAGACATTTGGGAGGGAAAAGTAACCAATAATTTGAACGCCCGGTGAAAAAATCGGGCTTTTTTTCATTTTGTTGATTTTTCTCACAAATAGACATTGATAAAAAACAGAAAATTCATATATACTGTAAAAAGTTCTTTGGAGATAAACATATTGTGGAGGACCATATGCAGGAGTTTACAAAGAGTGAAACCATAAAATTGGGGCTCATGTTGTTTGCCTTGTTTTTCGGTGCCGGCAACATGATTTTTCCTCCCGTCTTGGGACAAGCTGCCGGAACCAGTGTCTGGACCGCGATGCTGGGATTTGTCATCACCGGGGTAGGGCTGCCGCTTCTCGGCGTGGTTGCCGTCGGATTGACTGGCGGAAAGTTGCAATCGTTGGCAAGCAGAGTCCATCCCGTTTATGGAATCGTGTTTACATGGATCGTCTATTTGGCAATCGGCCCGTTTTTAGGGATTCCCCGCACAGGCACCGTTGCATTTGAGATGGGGCTCTTGCCGTTTTTGCCGCAGGGAGAAAGCGACAGCGGATTGCCGCTGTTCCTCTACACGCTCGCTTACTTTGCGGTCACCTTCTGGCTGTGCTTGAATCCGTCGAAACTGGTAGACCGTATCGGCAAGGTGCTGACCCCTGCCCTGCTGTTGATAATTGCAATCGTGTTTGTGCAGGCGATCCTCAATCCTGTGGGCGGAATGGGTCAGCCTGCGGAAGCATATGAGGCGCATCCGTTCATCAAGGGATTTTTGGAAGGGTATTTGACCCTTGACGCGCTTTCTGCACTGGTATTTGGAATTGTTGTTACATCTGCGATTGAAGAGCGCGGCATCACCGAGCGGAGAAAACTCACCTGGACTACAGTCAAAGCAGGCATGATTGCTGTTGCCGGATTGGGGCTGGTGTACCTGGCGCTCGGTTATCTCGGCGCCACCAGCGTCTCGTTGGGCGCATCGGAAAACGGGGGACAAATTCTGACTTCGCTGGTTCAACACCTGTTTGGGCCTGTGGGGTTGCTACTGCTGGGCGCAGCCGTCACACTCGCCTGCCTCACCACGTCGGTGGGTTTGGTTACCGCCTCCAGCCGCTACTTTTCCGAACAAATGCCGAAGGTATCGTACAAAACCGTGGCTGCGGTATTGTGCTTGTTCAGCGCAGCTGTCGCCAACGTCGGCCTGACCCAACTGATAGCCGTCTCCGTTCCGGTGTTGGTGGCGATCTATCCGCTGGGGATCGTTCTCATCCTGTTGTCGTTCCTGCACGGTATATTCAAGGGATACCGCACAGTATACGTGGCCGCATCCATCTGCACCGCTGCGGTCAGCCTGGTGGATGGAGCCAAAATGCTGGGACTGCCGGTGGAAGGATTGACGTCTCTGTACCAAAATCTCCCGCTCTACGCTGAAGGAATTGGCTGGCTGGTCCCGGCTGTCGTCGGGGCGCTGGCCGGATACATCTGGGCAGTGTTGCGGCGCGAGGCTTATCCCGCGCACAAAAAAGCGCTACCGTAATTGTAGTACGCTGCAAGACGCTTCCGTTCATTGGAAAACGGAGGCGTTTTTTTGCACCGCTTCGTTGCCAGCCCGCCAAGGGGTTAATCTGTCCGCTCCGAGACGATCCACGGGGCGGGGGCTCAACATCTGGGTTTCACAAGGAAGGGAGACTAACTCCCCCTTTATCCCCATGTCTACGTCTCTGCGCTGGCAGGCTGGCAAAGGCGCTTGCAAATCAAAACATCTCCTACTCAAACTTTATCAGTTTTCTGTTCAAAATGAGAGAGCACTTTTGCAAGTGCTCTCGCAATTATGCAGCAGACTTTCCCTTTTGCTTCAGATTGGATAGACCGACGCCCAGGAAGATGAACAAAGCTCCCGCAAAAAAGCTGAAGCCGAGATGTTCGCCGAGAAGCAGCCAGCCGAGAAACGAGCCTACGATCGGCTGGATGAAGAAAAATCCGGCTCCGCTCCCCGCCTGCATCAGCTCGAATCCTTTGTTCCACAGGTAAAAGGCTCCTGCGGTGGAGATGATGCCGATGTACAGGACACCTGCCCAGATCTCCCAGCCGAACCCCCAATTGACAGAGGTCGTGGACAGTTCCCAGACCATGACGGGGCTGGTGAAGATCAGGCCGAACAATGCGACGTAGGTCGTTACCGACAGAGAGGAGTAGGTGGACGTCGCCCGTTTGCTCAGGACGGTGTACAGCCCCCAGCTTACCGCCGCCGCCAGCAGAATCAGGTTGCCGGCCAAAGAAGACTGGGTATCCGCCGCATCCGGCACACCGACGACGATCAGGACACCGACCGTAGCCAATACGATCCCGGCTATCTGGGACCAGTTCAGCCGCTCCTTCAGCAGCCAGACGGCAAAAATCGCAATGAAGGCGGGTGAAGCCGAGGTGATCAGCGCTCCCATGTGAGCCGTGGACAATTTGGTCCCGAGAAATTGGGCGCCGATGGAAATGGTGACCCCGACAAAGGCGATGGCCATCAGCAGCGGGAAGTCACGCCGCGCCACGTATTCTCTACGGGCCACGACAAATGCGCCGAGGACCGCCAGAGCAATGGCAAAGCGGATGATCAGCAGGGTAAACGGAGGGATGACGTCCAGCACGACCTTGCTGACGACGTAAACGCCCCCCCAGATCGCTGCTGCCAGTGTTAAACACAATCCTCCCCAAATCTGCTGCTTGACAAGTGTATTCATGAAAGTTCCCTCCCGGAAAATCAGTTATAGGGCTCACTGTTGGTTTCCGAAGCCGGGGGGATTTTGCTTGCGAACAAACTCCATTCCCGCTCCGACTAGGAAAGGAGCGTACCGGGTACATCGAAATCAAACAGCCCGTGTTGCATGGATACTCACCTCCTCAGTGTGATGCGTTCTCCCTGCAGGGACAAGGTCATCTGTTTCCCCCGTACTTGCGAATCAAGCCGATTTGGCCTGCGTGATATCCTGTGTGATACATCAATCGTCCCAATGCTTCACGCGGGGTCAATACCCCGATGGGAGCCTCAACCAAAACGTCCCACTTTTCCTCAGGGAAGGCACGAAGCGATTTCAGCAAATACGCGTAAGACGCTTGCTGAAACGACAAAAGTGCGTCAAGATCGGCAGTAAACTGTCCCTCGTCCTTCACCGGACCAATGGTGGAAAAGGAGACCTCCTCCGGCACCGGTTGACCGAAGAACATCAAACAGAACCGGTACTCCACTTCGGCGATGTGCCGGATGAGAAAACCGATGGAGTTGGATTCGGGCGCAATACGCCAGGCAAGCTGATGAGCTTCCAGGTTGGCGGTTGCGTCCAGATAACGTTTCCTCGCCGTTTGCAGGGAGGGCAGCAGCATTTGTTCAAACATGACCGGATCCCTTCTTTCGATAGGCATGACATTCTCTTTTATTATAGAGAAAATTTTGGCAAATAACAGTCTGCATCACATCGAATCTTTTGAATGAATGTTCACTCAGTTGCATGAATCGTTTATACTGAAAAAAAGTGATTGGAGGGATCCCCATGCAGCAGCATCAGTTTGATATTGTCGTTCGTTCGACCGACGTCGATTTTATCGGCCATGTAAACAACGCCAGGTATTTGGAGTACTTCGAATGGGCCCGCTTCGACTGGATCTGCCGGCTGGGCTTTACACTGGAGGAACTGCAGCGTCGCCAAATCATGCCGGTCGTGGTCAATGTCAATATCAATTATCGGAAAGAACTGCGCATGCTGGAGCAGGTCCAGGTTCGTTCCTCGGCACTGCGGGCGAGTGAAAAGAGCTTTGTCATCCGCCAGGAGCTATATAATCAAAAGGGAGAGCTGGCCTGCGATGCGGATGTGACCATGGTGATGATCGACGCCAGGGAGCGTCGAGCGGTCGCCCTGCCGTCTGATCTGGCCAGCGTATTTGCCTCTATGGCGTAAACAAACGGTACAAAAAACCCCTTCCGCAGAAGGGGTTTTTCACTCTTCATCTGTTCCTTTCTTTACCAATGCAGCATCTCGTAGCCTTTTCCATCTGTTTTGACACGGTGTGCGTTTGTGATCGATCGGAAATACAGCCATTCTCCCACCACATGAAAGCGATAGGGATGTACGACTTCGGCAAGCGTTGTGAATGAAGAGCCATCTGTTCTCATTTTCGATACATGGTTTCCAAATGCAAAATAAATCCAATCCCCGTGCACCCTGAACTCTTCAAGAAAGTAGATATAGTTACCGGGCAGGTTCTTACTTATTTTGGCAGGGTTTTTCCCGTTTAAATCCATGCTGTAAAGGTCAATGGGCACGGCGTTATCATGTCGTAACTCCTCAGGAAAGCGACTATAATAGATTTTTCCATGGGCCACTTGCATTCGAACGGCATATTCCGATTTATTTAGAATGACCATCCCTGAGCCGTCGGTTTTCATCCGGTAGATCTGGCTGCAATCTTTGCCGTATCCGCAAGGAATCAGTCGCAGGAAGTAGATATAGCCATTATGGACATGGATATCTCGTATATCCCCTTTTTTGGAATCACTCACATTGCTAAAGGATTCATAGCTCTCTAACAAAACTTTTTTGCTCGTTCCATTTGTCTTGATTCGATTTAGTGTCACTTTTTTCTGATTATAGTTAGAGGAAAGATAATAAATCCAGTCTCCATTCACAACCATTTCCGTAATTTGATCATCTGTCGTAATCGTAACGGGTGCGGAGCCGGTTTTTTTGATTTTTTTAATCGGGTTCTTCTTTCCAAACGAGCCTGATGCATTCGGTACAACATAATAGATCCAATCACCTTGAATGTTCATGGATGAAGTCGCATCTTTGGTTAGGATTTTTTTGCTTTTTTCATTGCCGTAAGGAAACCTGTAGAGCCCATTGCCCAAATAAAATCCATCGTTGTAATACACATACCCCCCTTGTAAGAGTGCAGTCCCTGGTCCGTAGGTCTCCAACATGACGGGATAGGTATCTGCAGCTGGCCGCGGTTTTTCGACTAGAGGCTTTTCGACTGCAGGTTTTTCTACTTTTAACAAAGCTGCTAAACGGTTGATTACATTTTCATTTCCCTCTTTTTCAAACTTTTGTTTACTGATCATAATCAGTCCATGATCCCAAAAAACTTGTTGACCCAAGGCCTCGGCAATGGCTCTCAAGGGTAAGTAGACTCTGCCGGAAATGATTTCAGGTGGAGTATCCAGTTCCTCTGCCAACCCATTCATCCCCATAAATGGTTCTCCAATGGTCAGCTGGATATGCTTGTCTTCATGGATAATGGTGACGGATTCCCTTACTGGATTCCAAGACACGTCTCCGCCCATGTTCTCAGAAATAAACCTGACGGGTACAAGGGTGCGATTATTCTTGACAAGGGGCACAATGTTCTTGTTTTCAGGGTCGATCTGGACCACTTGATTGTTTACGTATGCTTTTGGACTGTCAATGAACAATACAATCTCCTCATGTAAACGAAGGTCAAGTGAGGAGTCGGCGTATAACGGTTTTGGCGCTTGACAAAGAAATACAACGATAACGATCAAGCTTAGGATATTTGCGTATTTTTTTATGTTCTTCATGGATCTCACTCTCTTTTATACTTTTTTGCAACATCTTCTCACAAGCAAAGAAACGGATTCCACATGCGCCGTATGGGGGAACATGTCCAATGGCTGAACGCTGACCAGTTCGTACCGCTCGAGCAGAAGTGAGATGTCTTTGGCCAGGGTGGAAGGGTTGCAGGAGACATAGACGATTTTCTGCGGTTGCACAGCCAGCAGGGAATCGATCAACGCCCCATCCAGCCCTGTCCGCGGCGGATCGACGACTACGACGTCGGGACGCAGCCCCTGTTTTGCCCACTTCGGCATCAGCACCTCTGCCCGTCCCGTGTGGAAGCTGGCGTTGGCTGCCCCGTTCCGCTCCGCATTGCGGCGAGCGTCCTCCACCGCCTCCGGAATGATTTCAATGCCGCGAACCTCCCGCGCATGGGGAGCGAGCCACAAGGCGATGGTACCCGTACCGCAGTACAGATCGAATACCAATTCTTTTCCCGTCAATCCGGCTGCCTTCTGCACTTCGCGGTACAGCTTTTGCGTCTGCTCCGGGTTCAGCTGAAAGAAGGCGCGGGCGGACAGGTCAAACGAAAGGTCGCCCAGCTTCTCCGCGATAGACGGCTTGCCCCACAGCTGGCGGGTCGTCTCTCCAAATACGAGTGATGTCTTTTTTGGATTGATGTTTTGCGCGATGCTGACCAGTTCGGGCAATTGATAACGCAGCTCGAGGACGAGCTCTTTTTCCCGCGGAATCTCCTGGGTGGCTGTCACCAGCGTCAACTGAGTCTCACCGGTAGCAAACGCCACCCGAGCCACGATGGTGCGAACGACACCCGTCCGCTTCCGTTCGTCGTACTCGGGGATGCCCAGTTGTTCCAACACCCGCTTGGCTTTCTGAACGATCTGATTGGTCGCCTCGTGCTGCACGCGGCACCCCTCCAAATCGATCAGTTGATGGCTGCCTGTTTGATAAAGTCCCGCAACCAGTTTGCCGTCCTGCCTGCCCACCTGGAATTGAGCCTTGTTCCGGTAGGACCAGGGATTCTCCATGCCGATGGTGGGAGCGACCGGCGGATTTTCCAGCCGGGCGTATTTCTGCAGGGCTTCTAGGACCAGCTCCTGTTTGCTGATCAGCTGTGCCTGGTAATCCATGTGCTGCAGGCTGCAACCGCCGCATTCCTCATAGACTGGACAAGGGGGCTGGACACGTGCGGGTGATTTTTCTATCACTTTTATCAGCCGGGCTGATGCGTACTTCTCTTTCACATCCGTAATTTCGGCGTGAACCACTTCGCCCGGCAGCGCCTTATCAACGAACACGATTTTTCTTTTGTAATAGCCGATTCCTTCGCCGTTGATTCCGATGCTTCTAATGGTCAGCGTCACCTGCTGGCCGATGCGCATCTGCACGTCAGGCTTCTGTTTTGTCAGTTTCATAGATAGAAGGTCACCTCATGGGAATAGTCCTTAATTATTATAGGGTTTTTTCCGGTGAAAAGCATGTGAATGCAGAGTTTTCCCCACTGCCTGCTTTTTGATATAATGGGTCAGAGAATAATGAGGGAGTTGTTCGTACATGCAAGAGCTGTTTGACAAAATGAAGGAATACCTGAACATGGATTCGGAAATTTCCTTCGAAGAATTTGATCAATACTATAAAAGAGTGATCGCGTTCCTGGGCGACGACTGGCAGAAGCTGAACGAAGAGGAAAGCATGCAGATGCTGTTCATTCTGGACAATCTCAAGTCCAACAGCGAAGACCGCGCCAAACGCAAGCTGAAAGAGGCGAAAAAGTACCAAAAGATCGCACAGCGCACCGAGATCTGGGCAAGCGCCTTGATCAAGCGCCTGAAGGAATTCGGACTCAATGACGAAGAGATCAGCAAGCGCTACGAAGCCATATACGAAGCGGTGTAAACCATCCCGCGGGAAAAACCAGGCCGATAGAATAGGCTTGGTTTTTTTGTTGCCCGACAAAAATTGTTTTATAACAGGGTGTATGTATTTTAAAAAGTTATAATACAGAGAAAACAGAAGAGAACGAAAGGAAGAGGAAGCACCACGGCGATAACGGCCCCTAATGTATTATAACAAAGTTTTATAAAAAGAGCACTGTTATAATACAATAAAGACAACAACATCTCAGGGGGTAAAGGCCACATGACACCAGTAACCACCTTTTTCCAAAACCTCGAAGCCAAGTGCTGCACGCAGTGCGGCAATGCAATGACGGAACAGGCGGAATCCTATCTGAACGAGTGCATTCCTTGCCAGGAAAAACAATTCAGCGAATATCTTGCCTACGCAAAGAAGAGATAAGCCGACACAAGGCTTATCTCTTCTTTTGTTCTGCTTGTTGTTTGACGTAGTCGATCAATCCCAACTGAAATCCTGGGTTGGTCAGCAGCCGTTTGGCTTCGTAGGTGCCGGAATAGAAGGCCAGCACGTGCGGATCGTTTTCCAGAATAGGACGATACGCTTCGTTCTGCCAGAGTTCCTGATACCAGTCCGTCTGCTTGATCTGCTGCACCAATTCCTCGTAGGGGGGCTCCGGCTTCTTCCACGGGTTTAATCGATGAAACAGTTCTCCGACAATGGCTACCACAACCAGTATACCGATGAGAAACATGACTGACACTCCCGGATCATAGACTTCCCGCATTGACACAAATCCATGATACGCCGTTTTTTCCTGCGCGTAAACGCTGGGGGGACAATTGTCTTGCAATCGGGAGAAAAAGCGGGCATCCTAGTATCAGCAGTGATCGGTTGACGGAGGTGGGTTACAGGTGTT
This sequence comes from Brevibacillus soli, assembly GCF_044759095.2. Taxonomy (NCBI): domain Bacteria; kingdom Bacillati; phylum Bacillota; class Bacilli; order Caryophanales; family Paenibacillaceae; genus Brevibacillus; species Brevibacillus soli. The sequence continues at coordinate 15,707 of NZ_JBIYSM020000031.1, read as the reverse complement.
TCATCCGATCGTGTTCGACAACATCAAGGTGGTGCTGGAGGGCGCTGTTTACGACCGGGACTTCGAAGGGGCCGTTACAGTGACCGGACGATCCGATGTCATGGATCTGGCTACGTTTCATCGCCAGTTTCAGATCGAGTTTGGCCTGGCGGACGAGATCAACAGCAGGGATGCCGTAAAGGCAACGATACAGCTGAAAACGTCGCTTGCCGACATCGCCAGCGAGCAGCTGGAGCAGACGATTACGGATCATGTCGGTTGCACGATCTGTATCCATTTCTCGCTGTTGATACGAGATGTAAAGCGGGAGACGGAAGCGATTATTGCGATCGTGAACGATATTTGGGGACATCGACCGCACATTGCCCAGCTGGTAAAGTCGCGGTTGGACGAGCATCGCCTCACCTGGCCGCCTGAGCGGTATGAAAATCAGGTGACGCTTGATTTTCACCGCAAGATCGATGAGGGCAACATTGAAGACATGCGTCGGCTTGTGGATCACTGCATTCAGACGTTGGTACAACTGCAGGAGTTTCAAAGGAGCTGAATTTTTCGTTCTTTTTCCAATGAACGAATTTACTTTTTCCCCTCCCTGAGATATGATTTTGTTAACTGATTTAAAATTTTAGTTAACAATTCAGGGAGGTTCCGAATGAAACGAGATCGTTTGAAATGGTTTATCCTGTCGGCCATCTTTGCAGCCATTACGGCCGTATTTTCCCAGATTACCATCCCGTTGCCGCTCATTCCGATCACCGGCCAGACACTGGCTGTAGGGTTGACTGCGACGATTCTGGGCAGCCGTTACGGTACGTTGGCCATGCTGCTCTACGTATTGTTGGGCGCAATCGGCTTGCCTGTGTTCTCCGGCGCAAGCGGAGGTCTGCAGATCCTTGTCGGCAAAACAGGCGGGTATATTTTCGGCTTTATTTTTACGGCATTGATTACCGGATGGATTTTGGAAAAAACTCGATTTACCTTCGTCAATGCGCTTGTTGCCAATCTTGTCGGCATGGTTGTCACCCTCGCATTCGGCGTGATGCAGTTGAAATACGTTTTGGCGATTCCGTGGGACAAAGCGTTGGAGTTTGGCGCCTACCCCTTCCTGGTGGTTGGCGTGGTCAAGGCGGCTCTGGCTGCCTACGTCGGGATCAAAGTACGCGAACGTTTGGTTTCAACCCGATTGCTCTCGGTTGAAAAACCTTCGCTGCAATAATGAGCAACACTCAGTGACGCCTCGTTTTATCGGGGCGTTTTTCTTTTTACCTAGGCGGCGGGCTTATCCAGAATGAAACGGGAAGAGAGGAGAATAATAGTTTCATCCATGGAAAAATGTTGTGAGCGAGGTTGAATGCTAATGAACCTGACTATTCCTGGCCCCAAGGGGCTTCCTGTCTCCGGCAATCTGCTCGCCTTTCGCCGGGACCCGCTCGGCTTTTTGCAGGAAGCGGCAAGTGAACACGGAGACATCGTTCACTTTCGCTTCGGTCCCACGCGTCATATCTATCTGCTGACAAACCCCGAGCACATCAAGGAAGTGCTGGTCGTGAAACACGAACACTTCCGCAAGGCAAAAGGGTTGCAGGTAGCCAAAGTAGTAGTCGGCGAAGGCATTTTAACCAGTGAAGGAAAAAAGCACCTGCGGCAGCGGCGGCTGATGCAGCCTGCCTTTCATCGGGAGCGGATTGCGGCATACGGACAAACGATGGTGGATCTCACTCTGGCGATGATCGAACAGTGGCGGGATGGAGAAGAGATCGATGTCCACGACGAAATGATGAAGGTAACGCTGGCGATTATCACAAAGACCATGTTCGGCAAGGGCTTGAAAGAGGGCGTAGACAAAATCGGACAGGCGATCGAAGTGGGGCTGCATTACGTGTCGACCAAAGCTAGTTCGTTCATTGACATTCCGCTCAGCGTGCCGACGCGAAGCAATCTGAAATTTCGCGAAGCGGCGGAGACGCTCGACAAGGCGATCTACGCGATTATCGACGAGCGGCGTAGAACCGGCAACACGGAGCGAACCGACCTGTTGGGGATGCTGCTGGCCGCCCGCGATGAGGATGATGGAACGGGCATGACAGACAAACAGGTTCGGGACGAAGTCATGACTATTTTTCTTGCGGGGCACGAAACTACAGCGAACACCATGTCATGGATCTGGTATCTGCTGGCCACCCACCCGGAGGCGGAGAAGAAGCTGCAAAGCGAGCTCGATGAGGTGCTGGGCGGCAGAACCCCGACTGTGGAGGACATCCCCCGGCTTGCGTACGTCAATCAGATCATCTCGGAAGCGATGAGGCTATACCCGGCCGCCTGGGCGATCAGCAGGGAAGTGGTGGACGAGGTGGACATTGGAGGACAAACCTTCCATCCTGGTGAGACGTTGATGATGAGCCAGTACGTCATGCATCGCAATCCGAAGTACTACGACAATCCGGATCAATTTCTTCCCGAGAGGTTTGCCGGCGATCTGTTGAAGCGGATTCCATCATTCGCCTACTTTCCGTTTGGCGGCGGTCCGCGTATCTGCATCGGCAACAACTTCGCACGAATGGAGGCGGCACTGCTCCTGGCCGCGATTGCTCAACGCTGCCGGCTTCCTCTGGCAAATCCGGAGCGTCCGGTCGAACCGGAGCCGCTCGTCACCCTTCGGCCGAAAAACGGATTGCCTGTCAGAGTGGAAAAGAGATCATAAAAAACAAAAAAAAGGCATCTTTCCACTGCTAGTGCCGCGTGGGTAAGATACCAAACTGGGGGTTATTTATCACTGAAAGCAACATGCTTACGATGATAATATAACACCGAATTGTAAAGAAAAAATTAAGAAGGTATAAACCTAAATAAATTATCGTTGAAAAAACGGAACGGTGAAGGAGAAGCAGCTTCCTTCGCCCAGCTCGCTGATCACAGAGATCTCTCCGCCATGGCGGCGAACGATGCTTTGGCAGATGGTTAGACCCAGGCCGGTTCCGCCGCTGTTGCGGTTTCGCGACTTTTCAGCCCGATAGAACTTGGTAAATACCTTGGGCAGGTCTTCCGCCGCAATGCCCTCTCCCTTGTCGATCACGGAGACGAGTACATGGCCGTCCCTCTGATCGCACGTAAGCAGGATGGATCCGTTTGGTTTGTTGTAGTAAATCGCGTTGTTCAGCAAGTTTTCCAGAACGCGGCGCAGTTTTGCCTCGTCCGCTTCAATGTAGAGGTCGTTGGAGACACGGGGCTTCCATTGAAAGGACAAGCCTGCTTCTTTTGTTTTGACGAGATAGTCCTCCACTATGTTTTTCATGAATGTCTTCACGTGAATGCGGCTAATGGAAAGCCTCAGCTCCGTGCTCTGCTGAGTGAAGTCCTGCAGCTCGTCCAACAGCTTCTCCAGATCAAGCGTCTTTTGCTCGATCTTGCCCATCTGCTTCTTGATCCGTTCAAGATCGGTAACCCGCCCGGAGCCGAGATAGGAGGCGTATCCTTTGATTGTTGTCAGCGGTGTGCGGAAGTCATGGGCAATGGCAGAGATCAGCTCCTGCTGCCGCTCTTCGGAGAAGCGGAGCTGTTCCACCATGTCGGTAAAAGCGCGAAACAGCCGGGCGAATTCGTCGTTTGATGTGTACGAGAAGGAGACGTGGCGTTTTCCTTCCCTGATTTCCTGTGTCACCCTGGACAACTCGTTGACAGGACGCAAAATCCAGCGCACCAGAAACGTCACCATCACCAGTCCAACAAGCCCGATGCTGCCGTAAATGAACCAAAGCATCATGGAGACCCCTTTGGTTGCCAAAATGTCGGAGTCGTCCGTGTAAAAATAAACAATCGTTTGCCCAAGGTTGGGAGGCTCGTGCTGAAAGTGGTACTCGGCGACGACTTTCAGGTCGTTCTTTTCGCGGTTCTTTACGATTGCATGGGGACCGGACGGCGGGTTTTTCAGCATGTACGCCTGCGAGTATTTTTTAAAGATGGTGTTCCCTTCCGCGTCCTTTACCACCATCTGATACATCAGATCTTCCGGCAGTTTCTCGCCCAGTTCCTTCAGTTCAGTCGGATCCTTGAAATTCCCTGAGCGCATCAGTTGGTTGACGCGGACCTGTTCCGCTGCCGCTTTTTCATCACGGTACTGGTTGTGCCGGTCCGTTTTCAGCTGCTCGATTATGATGTCTTCAAAAACGAACTGAAACATCAGGAGGTTGAGCGCAATCAGGCCGATGAAAGAGAGGAACAGCTTCTTGCGGATGCTCATTTACAACTTCTCCCCGATAAATACGTACCCCGTCCCCCACTGCGTTTTAATGAATGTGCGCTCGGTCTCCAGCTTCTCGCGCAGGTTTTTGATGTGTACGGTAACCGTGTTTAGGGAGCCGTAGCCGTAACCCCAGACGCGATCGTAGATTTGCTCGCGCGTGAAGACGATACCGGCGTTTTCCGCCAGGAAGGTAAGCAGCTGAAACTCTTTTGTCGACAGGTCGATCTTCTGGTCGCCGACGTAGACGGAATACGTTTCCTTGTGAATTTCCAATCCCTTGAATTTCAGTACGGTGATGGGAGTAGAGGCTGCTTCCTTATCCGGCTGTTCTTCGTTGTGCTTGCGGATTCTCTCGTAGCGGCGCAGGTGTGCGCGGATCCGGGCAAGCAGCTCTTCCGTGTCAAACGGCTTGGTGATGTAGTCGTCCGCCCCGATCTCCAGTCCCACGACCTTGTCCACCGGTTTTCCCTTGGCGCTGACAAACAGGATCGGCAAATCCCATTCGCGCCGAATCTGGGAACAGAGCTCATAGCCGCTCATGTTGGGCATCATGATGTCCAGGAGGATCAGATTGGGAGAGAGCCCCTGCTTCAGCATGGACAGCGCATCTTCGCCGTTGACCGCGGAAGCCACCTCGTAGCCTTCGTTTTCCAAAATATCTTGCAACAGTTCAATAATTTCCTGGTTATCGTCAACGATGAAAACAAGTTCTTTCACTGTGATTCCCCCATGTATATCACGTCTATCTATCCTCTTTGTAAGCAAATCTATTTTCTATCATATCATGGTTTGACAAAATTCGCTTCGAATCGGAAAGAATTATCAGTCGACAAAAAGGGTTTAAGCGGTTTATACGACTTCCTATTGGGAGGAGGTCCTAAATGGTTTTAAAAAAAGCCAGAGACATGTAAAAGTCCCTGGCTTGCAATCTTGTTTCCATCTTACTTGGCTTGCGGTTGTGCTGCTGGCTCCGGAAGGGAGGCCGCTTGCACCGCTTTCTTTTCGGAGGCTGCTTTCGCCTCTGCCTGGAGCGCCGGAATGGCGATCCGCTTGGCGCCAACGTAGCGCTTGCTCCAGTAGTACGGGTCAGTCAGCTTGGTATTTACGATGCCTTTGCCTGACGCCGAGTGTACAAACGTGTTGTTGCCGATGTAGATTCCGACATGAGAGATGCTGCGGCCGTTGGTGTTGAAGAACACAAGATCCCCCGGCTGCAGGTCTTTTCGGGACACCTTGGTTCCGACCCCGTATTGGGCGGCCGAAGATCGCGGCAATTCTACACCCAAGGATTGGAAGACATAGCGTGTGAATCCGGAGCAGTCAAACCCCTTCTTGCTGGTGCCGGCAGATTTGTAAGGGACGCCGTACAGCTCTTTCACCGTGCTCATCAACAAGCTTTCCTCGGCAAAAGCAGAGCCTGCCCCCCATACAAGCAATCCGGCAATAACCAAAAATGATACGAGTCTACGCAAACCAAACTGCTCCTTTCCAAAGCCTACGAGGTTAGCTGATGGGTTCGGTCGAAAGGTTGCCCTAGGCTGTCGCAAACGACGGCCATTCACCCCTTAAAAGGGAGCGCGAAAAGCCCCTTTTATCTTTTGGTTCCCCCGTTCCTGTAGTCAAACAGGACTCGGCTAAATTCGATATTTTTTACACGCTTCTACTATAATTCGCGCTTGCCCACCCATTTCCTGTTGACAGATGCGCTTGTTCACAATTTTGTCACATTTTTTCGTCAATATCCATAACCAGTTGTCTCATCATGGCAACCGTGTAGTTGACAGTGGTTGTGCGAGCAAAAGTCCGATTGCGGCAGGAAAGCCTCTCCGCCTGCAGACGGAGGGAAAAACCAACCGCGCGCCCGTTATGGCGCAATGGCCCTTCGTCTACAATAAAGCCATGAACAACAGTTTCACAAACGATTGGAGGGAAGAAACATATGAGCGAGCGGTCTGGGAAAGTGCTTCTCGGACTGGTCCTGCTGCTGGTAGGAACGCTGGTCATCTTGGACCAATTCGGCATTGACGGCGGCGATCTTTTCGGGATTTTGATCCCGGCGGTAATCATGGTCTACGGTGCCAAAAAAGTGGTAAGCGGTTCCGGTACGAAATTCTGGGGAGTGCTTGTCTTCCTGTTCGGACTGTTGATGCTGATTGGCAAGCTTGACTTGCTGTTTACCAATCTGTTGGCCATTGCGATCATCTACTTCGGCTACCGCTTGATCAAGCGGCGGGACACTCCGATGGAACCGGCTCCAAGCGCTCTGGAGCGGCATTGGGCTCAGCAAGTCTTGAAAGAAGATGCGCTGGACCGTTGGGAGCGAGAATTGGCAAACAAGCGACAATCATGATACAACCCACACTTTGTGATATGATGAGGAGGAGTATAACAATGGGTATTTTGAAACGTTTGCGTGACTTGACTGTGGCTTCGGTGAATGATGCGATTGATTCCATGGAAGATCCGGTCGTGATGCTGAATCAGTACATGCGTGACATGGAAGTGGAAATCGGACAAGTAGAAGTGTCCGTTGCACGCCAGGTTGCACTGGAGAAGAAATTCCGCCAACAGTGGGAGGAAGCTCTCGCCTTTGTCGAGAAACGTGACCGTCAAGTGAAATTGGCCCTCAGTGAAGGCGAGGACGAACTGGCGAGACGCGCGCTGATCGACAAAAAACGGTACGAAGCCCGTGCCAAGGAGTACGAGACGCTGTACACAACGGCTTCCGAAGCGGCGCAGCAAATGCGTGAAAAACTGGCAGAGCTGAAGGAAGAGTTTTACAAGATGCGGGCGAAAAAGTTTACGCTGATGGCACGCGCACAGGTGGCGCGCACCCAAAAACAGGTGAACCAGGCGGTTACCGGCATGGGGAGCGAATCAGCCAGCCGCGGATTTGCGCGCATGGAGGAAAAGGTTCTGCGGATGGAAGCGGAAGCGGATATCAGCGGACAGTGGAAACAGACCCGATTGGGATTGGACAGCTCTCTGAACGCGTTGAACAAAGACGAACTGGATGAGGAGCTGGCGCGCCTGAAAGCTGCCCTTCAGGAAAAGAAGGCAGAGGCTGTAACGAAATAAGCCGTACCGGATTTCATGCAAACAGCAGCCTGAACGTTTTCCAGGCTGCTTTTCCCCTAGGAGGTTTTTTCTTGACAGATTTTATGGTTTTTCTGAAGAGATTTATTGAGGAACCTGGACGAGTGGGGAGCATCGCTCCCAGCTCTCGATTTTTGTGCCAGCGCATGCTGAAAAAAGTAAACTGGTCAAAAGCCGGCGTAATCGTCGAGCTGGGGCCGGGGACGGGTGCATTCACCAAAGCGATTATTCGAAAAAAGCGGCCGGATTCCGTTTATATTCTCGTGGAACGGGATCCGCAGTTTCGCGCCATGCTGCGCGACCGTTTTCCTGAAGCAGTCATACGTGAAGAAGCAGTCAATATCGGCCAATATGTGAACGAGATGGGCGTTGATCATGCAGATGTGATCATCTCCGGGCTGCCGTTTGCCAACTTCCCGGAGGAGCTGCGCGCGACCATTCTCAACGAAGTTCAAACGGTGCTTGCCCCAGGCGGTCTGTTCATTACCTTCCAGTACTCCCTGCAGCTTCAATCCGAGCTGGAAGCCCGTTTTTCACAAGTCGACGTGGAATTCACGCCGCTCAACATTCCGCCTGCTTTCATATATACATGCCGCAACTGAGTGAATTTGGCACAAACGGCATGGTTGCGCAAGAGAGGAGTCTCCTGTGAAACTTTCTCGATTAAACAAAATGATCGCCGGCGTGATGATCATCCTGACCGGTATCGGACTAATTCTTGACAGCCTGCATATCATTTCGTTCGGCCTGTTTGACCTTTGGCCGATGATCCTGGTCTATTTCGGGGTGCGATGGTGGACGAACGGACAACGGGTCCGTGGCGGCATCGTTGCCGGTTTGGGCGCATTCCTCGCGTTAGCATACTGGGGACTGATTGAACTAGTATTACCGCTTGCTCTCATTTACTTCGGCTTCCGGCTGATCCGTTCGCGAAAACCTTCCGCGGTCGAGAGGTACGGTGCGAGAGAAGAGCAGGTCGTTCCTCCTCCCGTATACAGTTCCAACGAACTGCATCGCAAGGAGACGCGAGCACGAACAGAGGCAGGCCCTTTCACCGGCATGCAGCCGGAGCCGCCGCTTGGACCGGCAGGCATCTTGCTGCCAAAAGATTCCCGTAGTTCACTCATCGGCGACTTTCACCTCACGTCCGGGCGCTTCGAACTGAGCCATCTGCACATCTGGCACGGTGTGGGCAATGTGGTGATCGACTTGTCGCGTGCGATGATCGTTCAGGAGGAAGCGCTTTTGGTTGTGGACGGGTGGGTCGGTGACGTAACCATTTACGTGCCGGTTGACTTGCCGGTGGCCGTTTCCGCCGAAGTATCCATCGGCGATTTGGAAGTGTTCGGCCACCGTCAGGGCGGGTTAAACCGCTCGGTGACAATTCGCTCCGAGCACTACGAGCAGGCAGCACAAAAAGTCACACTCAATATCTCGCTGATTGTCGGCGATATTGACGTCAAGTACATCTAGGGGGTACTGACAGATGCGTCGACAACGACTTGCGAGCATACAATGGCAATATGTCCGTTTCGGCCTGCTGCTGGCTGCAGGCAGCGTGACGGCCTCCTTTTTGGTTGTTTTGCTGGTCTATGCCCTGTTGTCCAGCGAACCGGCCATTGTGCAATGGCTTCATGTTTATTTGGACATGCAGCTTCCTGCATCATTAAACTGGAAAATCCTGCTTTCCTCCTTTTTGGTTTCACTCCTGAGCGCAGCGGTGATCGGACTGATCAGCGGCTATGTGATTGGGAACCTGCTGAAGAAACGGCTGAATACGCTGTGGGAAGCGGCGATGAACCTGGGCCGGGGGATTCTCTCCTACCGGGTGCCTGAACTGGGCGTGGACGAGATCGGGGAATTGGGCTGGCAGTTCAACCAACTGGCTGCCCGCTGGGAGGAACAAGTGGCCTCCCTGCAGCGGCTTTCCAATCACAACGTCGTATTGGGCGAACAATTGAAGCAGGCGGCGGTGGTGGAGGAGAGGCAGAGGCTGGCGCGAGAGCTGCACGACGCCGTAAGCCAGCAGCTGTTTGCCATTTCCATGACGACGGCCGCGATCAAGCGATTGATCGAGAAAAACCCGGAACGGGCGGCACAGCAGATTGAACTGGTGGAGGAGATGGCTGCTGCCGCCCAGGCGGAGATGAGAGCACTGCTGCTCCATTTGCGTCCTGCCACCCTGCAGAACAAATCACTGCGGGAAGCGATCGACGAGCTTTTGGAAGAATTAAGGCAAAAGAATTCATTGACCATCACATCGGAAATCGAAGACGTCGAAGGCTTGCCAAGCGGAATTGAGGATCACCTCTTCCGCATCTTGCAGGAGTCCCTCTCCAACACGCTTCGTCACGCCCGCGCCAACCAAATCACGGTTAAATTGTTTACGCTGCAAGGACAAGTTCGGCTGCGTGTGGCGGATGACGGAATCGGTTTCGATCCGGAAGGGGAAAAAATGACTTCGTACGGCCTCCGTTCCATGCGCGAGCGCGTGATTGAAGTAGGCGGTTCATTGGAAATATATTCATCCGTTGGCAAGGGAACACAGATTGAAGTGCGCATACCGCTTATGACGGAGATGGAAAGAGAAGGAGGAGAACCAGGATGATTCGCGTATTGTTGGTAGACGACCACGAGATGGTGCGGATGGGGCTTGCTGCCTATCTCTCTACGGAGGAAGATATCGAAGTCGTCGCGGAAGCCTCCAGCGGAGAAGAAGGAGTGCGTTTGGCCCAAGAACTGAAGCCAGACGTGATTCTGATGGACCTGGTCATGGAGGGGATTGGCGGTGTCGAGGCGACCCGCCGCATCCGGGAGACCTGCCCAAGCTGTAAAGTGATTGTGTTGACCAGCTTCATCGACGACGAAAAGGTGTATCCGGTGATTGAAGCAGGGGCATTCAGCTATCTGCTGAAGACGTCGCGAGCATCGGAAATCGCCCGCGCCATCCGATCCGCGATGGCCGGTGAGCCTGTTCTCGAATCGAGAGTGGCAGGGAAAATCATGGCGCGTTTTCGACAAGGACAGGAGCCCAATCCGCATGAGCAGCTGACTCCTCGGGAACTGGAGGTCCTCAAACTGATCGGCCAGGGCAAGTCCAATCAGGAAATCGCAGACGAGCTGATCATTGGCATCAAAACGGTGAAGACGCACGTCAGCAATATTCTGGCCAAGCTGAACGTGGAAGACCGTACACAGGCCGCGATCTACGTCCACAAGCACAAGCTGAACGACAAATAGCGCTCTATGACAAACTCATTCCTGCGACAGGGGGTGAGTTTTTTTCATGGTTGTGGTAATGATAGTAAATATAGTACTAGGCTTCCACGGAGGGGATGAAACTGAGAAAAAAACCGGAAACACGCTCCAACCTGTTCATGGCGGAAAAGGGTGTCGACGTGATTGGCGACATCCACGGCTGTTACGACGAATTTCTTGAACTGCTTCAACGTTTGGGATACGAGCCCGCTAGAGACGGCACCTTCCGTCATCCCCGCGGCCGGAAGCTGCTCTCCCTTGGTGATATTACCAGTCGCGGCCCGCAGTCACTCGTTCTTCTGCAGTTTTTTATCCGTCACCTGGAGGCCGGTCTGGCAGAAATGGTAGACAGCAATCACGGGTGGAAAATCGCCCGCTGGCTGGACGGCAGACCCGTCACTCTCGCACACGGCGATGAAAAAGTAGAAGAGGAATTTCGTATGTACGAGCGCGAGTATGGTGCCAAAAAAGCGACAGAGCTGAAAGAGCAAAGCCGCAGGCTGCTATTTTCGTCCCCTTCCCATATGCGGATCATATGGAAAGACAAGCTTGAAGTGGTGGCCGTCCATGCCGGAATTCGCGACGATTACATCGGCAAGGATTCTCCTGCGGTCCAGTCGTTTTGCCGGTACGGAGATGTGGCCGGAACGGCAGACGACGGACGTCCCATCAGGCGGGACTGGGCGAGCGAGCGCAAGACAGAGCATCCGCTCATCGTGTGGGGCCACGATCCCCGTCCTGAACCGGAACGAAGACACGGCACGCTTAACATTGACCAGGGATGCGTCTTCGGCGGTAAACTGACCGCCTATCGCTTTCCCGAGGACGAATTGGTAAGCGTGCCTGCCAAAGAGAACTATTCCGGTCTGGAGGATACTCCCCTGACCCGTTTTCATAACCGGCTGTGATCGGCCCTATACTCCTGATTGAGCCCGATCCTGTGCTTGTTTTGATTTGCGAGTGTCCCTCCATTGCTGCATGGAGTTTTTGGCTGTCGAATGAATCCCGACGGCTGCAGCACCCGCCGTTACGCTCTCCAACAGCGCCGTCTTCCATTCAAATGCCGGGTTGTACAGCCATAGATTGATCATGTGCAGGGCGACGATGAGAAACATGGCCGTCCAGCCCCGCAGTTTTTTCGGGATGCGCAGATAATCGGACAGCGTAGCGCTTGCCGAAAGTGCCAGAGCGATGATCAGCCCTAAGTCAAATCCCACAACCTCACCTCCTCGTGACACGTTGTTCTATCCGCGCATTTTTTCAAACAGCCTTCGCAAAATGACGGCCTCCGCCCAGAGCGGCAGCGGTTCATCTGCGCGATTGCGCCAATCTTCATTGGTCAAGAGACCCTGTTCGTACATCCACTCGATTGCTTCCCGCTTCCAGTCGGGCTCCTCGCCGTTCCCGGGTAGTACGACAGGAGGCGGGTTGCTTCCGGTTTTTTCGGGCGGGCGGTATGCGAGGTTGGTGTGCTCGCAAAAAGCGCGAATCACCGCTTCGGCCAAGTCGCGCCAATCCCGGTTCAATTTATCTGCGTCCAGTGGATTGTCGGCAAAGCCGTATTCAACAATCACCGTTTCAACACAGCCTGTGTCACGGTGCATGAAATAGTAGTCTTTGCTCGGATCGTTGGGCAGTGTGCGGGTAAAGATCCGCCTGTTGGGCATGCCTTCCGCCTCTAGCGCTTCACTGATCTTACGGGGCAGCGCGGCTGAAGCGTAAATGGAGTAGATCACTTCCGAGCCCCTTCCTCCGCCCGCATTGATGTGGTTGGAAATGCAGTAACGGGCCCCGCTGTTCCGAACCAGAGCGGTTCGCTCCTCGCTTGACAGCGTCTGATCCGTTGTGCGCGTAACGGCAGTTGGTATATTTAACTCATGCATTCGCTGAAATTGATAGAGGGAAATTTTCAGGGTCAGGTCCTTTTCGGTGAAAAGCTTGTTGCTGCCACCGCCGGGATCGATTCCCCCGTGCCCGGGGTCAATGATTAGGATGGGAGCCATCTGTCATCACCTCTCTTCCCAAGATATGCATAGAGAGGGGGATTCGGTTAGGGCGCCCCACTATTTTTCCCGCAGCACTCCATGTACACGTTGTGCGAATGTGGTACAATAAACAGGATAGATTCCAGAGAAGGATGTGTAATGCAAAAGATGTGGTACAACTGGGTCATTCCGATTGTGACATTGATTTTGGGACTCGTCGGCGGGTTCTTCGGGGGTACGTACTACCTGCGCAAACAGCTGAGCAACATGCAGATGGATGAAAAGCAGATTCAGGCGATGGCCCGTTCCATGGGAATGAACCTGAACCAAAAGCAGCTGAAGCAGATGAGCCGCAACATGAAAAATATGAAGATGCCGAACAAGTTCGGAAAGTAAAGGTGCGGGGGAGAGTGACATGGGACCGACTCGATTGCGCTATACGATGCTGGGGTTTATCATCGGCGTCGTGCTTGTCTATGTAAAAGAACTGCCCATTAGCGAAGGAGTCCGCTTTGCCTCTCCATTTTACCTGGCCGGCATCGGCCTGTTGATTGACGGCTTCATTCTTCGATGGAAGCAGCGAAAAAGTCAGGACCAATAAGTTTGCAAATAAACAACGGGTTGGGACAAGTCCCAACCCGTTTCTACATACTGATTATGATTGGGCGGTACGGATGAACTCCTGTACCCAATAGCCGTTGTAGTAGGCTACCCCGATGGTGTTGAAGTTCGGGTTCAAAATATTTGCGCGGTGACCCGGGCTGTTCATCCAGCCGTTCATCACTTCTTGCGGAGTGCGTTGACCCATCGCAATGTTTTCCCCTGCATAGGTGTAGGAAATGCCGTATTTTTTCATCATCTCAAACGGGGAACCGTACGTCGGGCTGGTGTGGTCGAAGTAGTTGTTGTCATGCATGTCTTTTGCCTTGTCCAGCGCCATTTTGGACAGGTTGCTGTCAAGGCGCAGCGGCTGAAGCCCCGCTTTTGCGCGCTCCTGGTTAACCAGTGCGGCTACCTCGGAAGCAAACTTGCCAACCGCTTGCGTTTGCTCCTGCTTCACCGGTGTCGCTTGAACCGGTTTGCGAACCGGAACGGTCACAGCAGGTTGCGGTTTTGCAACAGGTTGCGGTTTTGCTGCAGGTGCAGGTGCCGGTTGCGGTTTTGCAACAGGTGCAGGTGCTGCCTGCATTGGCATTTGGAAGGATGGGAAGTAGTAGTAGAAGAAGTTTGACTTCAGCGGCATCCAATTCCATTTATATACAATCTGGTATTGTCCGTAGGCTGGTTGGATCGGACAGGTGGAAGCGGCAAACGCCGAAGTGGAAAAGCTGGCTACGCCCAGGCACACCATGGCGGCCATCAAGGACTTCTTGAGGTTCAGTTTCTTCATGCACATCGTCTCCTTTTCTTAGTCTACGGGGTTAGTTGTCGGATTCGGATTGAGGATACAACCCTACGCTTGTCCAGCGATTCACCCCAAACAGAATGGTGGAAACCATCATTCTGTAAAAAAAGTCCCCCGCACTTCCGTTTTTTGCACCGGAAGTTTTCGACAAATATAAGGATAACAAATGTTTGGACTCAAATGGCCACTTAGATTATGGGTGTAGTGGCAATTGTTTCTGGGAAGATATTTCCAGTATTGTTATTAATGATGCTTACGACAGGTTCAGAAGCGTTCTGTATTCGAGAAACTATGATGGGTTAGCTAATGACAGAATTTACTTCTTAATGTCTGGGAATAGTTATGATGATTGCTGGGACTTAGACTCTACACAGAAGGCTCGGACTGCTATCGAATACTGGATCAATGCGGATAATACAAATTATTGCGGCTCATCTTCCTACTCTTGTGTAGATAGAGTGGGGAGAACTTTGCAACCGGATGGACACGAACACTGGAATTATGGCGTGGTGTATTTGAGATCAGCAGACTATAATAGTGACCACACGATTAATCATGAAACTGGACACATTCTTGGGTTAATTGATGGAGGACCTAAAGCACCTTTCCCATCTTCATGTACAAATCGTATTATGCATGTTAAGGCCTATGGTTGTTCAACAAATGTTACTAACCCTACACAAGAAGACTTAGACTCAATTGCTGCCGAAGCAAGCGGGAATTAAAGGAGGAAGGACGAAATGAATGTTAAGACGAGGTTCGCCGTAATCAGTTCGATTTTAATTGTTGCTGTAATGATAGGTGTGGCAATTGGCATTAGTACACAGGACGGCCAAGCACTAGCTCAAAAGAATAGCAATCAATATCATGGTCATGAAAGTATCTTTTCGAATGATATCTTCGGAACCACTAATAGAGATAAGATTTTAATTTGTGTTGATAACTTATCATCTGACAAAAGTAATGATATCTCAAATGAAAAACTGGTTAAAAAAATCGGGCAGCAACTTGAAATGATTGGCAAGAAGGACAAAAGGTGGAAAGAAGTGGGTTATCACGACGTACAGGTAGAAGTAAAAGCTGGCTGCTCGTTTACCCCATACTTACTTGAGGATAACATCACCCATCCGATTTATGGTAAGGGTGATTATGTTCCAAGAAGGGTAAAAATTCCAAGTGCTGAACAATTAGGCATTTTTGTGGTTGATCAAGAGACTATTGACAAGAACTTTTTGGGTCACTATTCCAGATGGTCCCCAGAAGAATCTGTTTGTGAAGGACATGAATGTAATGAAGTAACAAAGGGCATTTACTTTTCTCCCGATGAGGTAAAAGATTTTATTAAGGGAATATCCAGAGATCCAATGTTATATAAAGAGTTACTTCACGGGCTAAGCCTTGAATCAGTAATGCCTCCAGTCGACGAAGAGCAACAAAAGAAGGATCGTGAAGAAAAGGAAAAGTGGTTGAAAAACCATAAAGCGAATAATTAAATAATTTGTAACTCATCAAGGGGGCGAATTAACTCTATCTTCGCCCCCTGTTTTTACTCTAATAATTGGTATCAAAACTGCAGCATCAGGTAACCCGTATGGGAAAGAATCGCTTCATCCTGAAACTATAAAGCAACTAAAAGATCCACTCTATGTTATTGTTCTGTGATATTGTCACTGTGTAACTGTTCTATGAAAATGTCACCATGGGACAGGAGATAATCACATTG